>JBLNGJ010000670.1:0-4613 GCA_050264675.1 Micromonosporaceae bacterium | reverse complement strand
GGGGTGGGCCGGGGGATGGGGCCTGACGGGGGCTCGCTGGCTGCGGTTGGGCTGTTAGTGCTGCTGGGTGAGGATGTCGCCGCCAGGTGCTGGAGGCCGTGTGCTTGGGCGGTGGGTTGGTGTGGTGGCTTAGCCTTCCCGCAGGGTCCAGGTGTCGTTGGCTGCGACCAGGCCGAGGTTGAGCAGGCGCCGCAGGTTCAGTGCGGCGGCGCGGGTGTGCAGCCACCAGTTGTTGGCGGCGACGCCGCGGTAGGGCACCCGTCGGCAGCGTTGGCGGATGCCGACCAGCCAGGCTAGGGATCGTTCGACCATGGGCCGGTAACGACGGTAGGTCTGGCGCAGGTCGGCGCTGGTTACCCAGTCGCGGCGGGCGGCCCGCAGCAGGGCGTCGTGCGGGTGCAACGTCAGCAACCGTCCCTGCGTGGATGTTGTGCACCGGGCGCGCAGTGGGCAGGTTCGGCAGACTATGCCGAAGACGACGTTCCGCTTGGCGGTCATGGCGCGGGTGTGTCCGGCTGGGCAGGTGACCTGCTGGTTGGCTTCGTCAACGGTGAAGTCGTCGATCGTGAACCCGTCGGCCACGGCTGGGCGCAGTGGCGGTGGCTTGATCACCGCGGTGCGAGGCCTGTCTGGATCGGCCAGCCCGGCGCGCATGTCGCCGGTACCGAAAGCGGAGTCGCCCAGCACCTCGTCGATGTCGTCGCCTTCGGCCTGCACCAGGCGCAGCCCGATGCTCGCCTCGCTGTTGCCTTTGCCGATGCCTTTGGCCAACTCGACCCCGGTGAAGATGCCGGTGTCCGGCTCGACCGCGACGTGGCCTTTGTAGCCGTCCTGGCGGGCGTGCACGGTCTTGTGGATGTGCCGCGCCTCGGGATCCACGGTGGACACTATCCGGTCCGGCGCGACGCGGCGGGCGATGCGCCACCGTCCGTCCGTGCCATCGGAGCCCTCGGCGGGTTCGACGTCCTGGCCGGCCACCAACGCCAACAGCGCCAAGGCCTGCCCCGCCAGCTCGTCCAGCTGCGCTCCGGCGAAGTGATCGATGATGGCCAGCGCGTCATTGACCAGGGCCGAGACCAGCTCGTCGCGGGCGGCTTGGTCGTCCCAGGCGATACGCGGCTTGCCCGCCTCGTCCCAATCGTGGGCGTGGCAGTGCGCGGCGATGAACTCGGCCGCGCCGGGAACCTGGCGCCGCACCCGGCGGATCGCCGCGATCAGCTGGGTCACCGTGTCCTGCGTGGCAACCGCGTCGTCGAGGACCACCGAGTCCAACGCACGTTTTGTGCGGCCCTTCAACACACCCGTGGCTCTGACCACGTCCCGAACCGCATCAAAGATGCGCTGCGGTGACTTCGACTCCCGCAGCCGTCCCCGCCAGTAGGTCAACGTGGTCGGGTGCAGCCCTTCATGATCCAACGGCAAGCCGCAGGCGACCTTCCACCGCAGATCGCAGCGCAGCGCCTCGGCCGCCTCCCGATCCGAACGGCCCTCCAACGCCTGCAACACCAGCACTGAGGCGATGACCTCGCCCGGGACACTGGGCCGACCCCTTCCCGACATGAACAGATCCGCGAACATGCAGTCCGGAAATAGCCGACCACGGTGCTCGGCAAGAAACTCGTACACCGAGCCCGCCGCCACCAAGTGCCCTACCAGCGCCCGCGCGTCCAGCAACTCACGATCAACCCGTGCGATCCCCTGCACTCGACGATGATCACCCCGAACCCACCCAAAGCCGAGACCGACACGCGGGATTGTTCATCAGGGTCCTAGCCGCGGCCGACCACGCTCCCGTGCCTGTGATCCGGCGTGCACGGGTTGGATAGGGTGCGCCGTATGCCCTCGACCATCGTGGTCAACGACATCCGCAAGTCCTATGGCGACGTTCATGCCGTCGACGGGGTCTCCTTCGAGGTCGAGGAGGGCGAGTTCCTTGGCCTCCTCGGACCCAACGGCGCCGGCAAGACCACCACACTGGAGATCATCGAAGGGCTGCGGCAGGCCGACGGTGGCACGGTGCGGGTGCTCGGCGAGTCGCCGTGGCCGCGTAACCCGCGGCTCCTGCCGCGCATCGGCGTGCAGCTGCAGGCGTCCAGCTTCTTCGAACGACTCACCGTGCGCGAGCAGATCCGCACGTTCGCGTCGCTCTACGGGGTGCCGCCCGCGCAGGCCGACCAGATGCTCGAGGTGGTCGGCCTGGAGGACAAGACCCAGACGCGAACCGAGAAGCTCTCCGGCGGCCAGGCCCAGCGCCTCTCCATCGCCTGCGCGCTGGTGCACGGTCCGGATCTGGTGTTCCTCGACGAGCCGACCTCGGGCCTGGACCCGCAGGCCCGCCGCAACCTGTGGGATGTCCTGCGCGACATCAACGCCCGCGGCCGCACCGTGATGCTCACCACACACCACATGGACGAGGCCGAGGTGCTGTGTGATCGCGTCGCCATCATGGATTTCGGCCGGATCCTGCAACTCGGGCCACCGGCGGCGCTGATCCGGGAACTCGACGCGCCCACCCGCATCTCGGTGGAGAGCGGCTCGCTGCCGGTGGAGGAGGCTCGCCAGATCTTCGACGGCGCCGAGGTGAGTGCCGACGAGGTGTCGCTCACCATCGCCACCCGTAATCCGGCCGCGGCCCTGGCCGTGTTGGCCGAGCGCAAGGCGCTGCGTGGCCTGGCGGTGCGCGGTGCCACCCTGGAAGATCTCTTCCTCCAGCTCACCGGGCGGGAGTATCGAGCATGAGCACCGGCTTCGGCAGCCTCTCCCGCGCGATGGCGCTCGGCTTCCTGCGCGACCGCACCGCCCTGTTCTTCACCATCCTCTTTCCGCTCATGTTCCTGGTGCTCTTCGGTGGCATCTTCAAGAACCAGTCGGCACCGAAGGTCGACGTCATCGAGGTGGGGCCGGTGGCCCTGCTCGACCGAATCCCCGCCGGGCAGCGCGCCGATCTGGACAAGGTGCTCAAGATCGAGCGTACGAACGACATGGCCGCCGCGCTGGAGAAGGTGCGTAAGGGCGACGTCGACGCGGCCGTGGAGCAGAGTGGCGCCCAGGTGCTGCTGCACTACTCCGCGGCCGATCAGGTGAAGGCCGGCACCGTGCGCGGCCTGTTCTCCTCACTGGTGCAGAGCGGCAACCTCGCCGCCGCCGGGGTGACCAGCCCGGCGATGACGCTCGCCACGGAGCCGGTCGAGGACGAGTCGCTCAAGACCATCCAGTACGTCACGCCGGGGCTGCTCGGTTGGGCGATCGCCACCGGCGCCACGTTCGGGGCGGCGCTGACGCTCGTCACGTGGCGGCAGAAGAAGATCCTGCGCCGGCTGCGACTCTCGCCGGTGCGCACGACGTCGGTGATCGGTGCCCGGGTCGGCGTGAGCATCGGCATCGCGTTGGGGCAGATGGCCATCTTCGTCGGCGTAGCGACGCTGCCCTACTTCGGGCTGCGCCTGTCGCACGCCTGGTGGATGGCGGTACCCCTGGTCATGGCGGGCACGCTTGCGTTCCTCTCGATCGGCCTGCTGGCCGGTGCGTTCGCCAAGACCGCCGAGGGGGCCAGTGCGATCGCCAACCTCGTCGTGCTGCCCATGGCCTTCCTCTCCGGCGCGTTCTTCCCACTGCAGGCCGCGCCGGCGTGGCTACAGACCATCTCGCAGGCGCTGCCGCTGCGCCACCTCGTCGATGCGATGCTCGACGTGATGGTGCGGGGGCAGGGCGCGGCGTCGGCACTGCCGGCGGTGGCGATCCTGACCGGGTTCGCGGTCGTGGTGGGCGGCATCGCGGCCGTGCTCTTCCGCTGGGACGACGCCTAGCTCTCCGCGGGACGTGAGTCCGCCAGGTCACGCGGGCTGGAAGCCGGCGGACGAGAGTACGTCGCTGGCGTAGGACGAGGTGAGGAAGGCCAGCAACCGCTGCGCGGCGTCCGGGTTGGTCGCCTGGCGCAGCGTGCCGAGCTGATAGTGCGCCATCGCGCGCCGGGACTGCGGAAACTCCACCGTGTCGACCTGGTCCTTGGCCGCCCGGCTGTCGGTGCGATAGACCAACGCCGCATCCGCGTGACCGGTGCGCACCTCGGCGATCGCCGCGCTCGCGTCGGTGGCCAGGATGGTCGGCTTCGGCGCCGGCTGGCTGCCGGCGAGCACCAGGGCGGCGGCGGCGCCGCATGGCTGCGCCGCGACGCAAACGGCCAGCCGTAGGCCCGGCCGCGACAGGTCAGCCAGGCCGGCGAGCCGCAACGGGTTTCCGATCGGAATTGCGATCACGAGTTGGTTGTCGGCGAACGCGACCGGCGCCTCGGCGATCTGGGCCGCGATGCTGCTCATCGCCGGCTCGTCCAGGGCCACGACATCCCCAGCAGTGAGATCAGCACCGCCGGCCAGCTCCGCACGCACGGTGAAGGTGAACGTGGGGTTGGCGGTCTGGAAGTCCTTGACCAGTCGGGTGAGTACGGCGGCCAGCGGCGGCGTGGCGATGATGGTGAGGTTTCCGGTGGCGCCCATGCCGATGCCGGGCCGCGCGCCCGGCGTGGCCGCTGTGCATCCGGCCGGCAGCATTCCGGCCACGGCCAGCGCGGCCGCGATCAACGGTCGAACGACCCTTACCCGTCGCGCCACCACATT
>JBLNGJ010000669.1:0-6112 GCA_050264675.1 Micromonosporaceae bacterium | reverse complement strand
CGTACACGACCCGGTCAGTGGCATGGCTTGGGATATCGACCTCCTCACCGGCCTGCCGACGTTCACCTCGCGGGGCAACTCGGCCGATAACAGCGTGCGCTGGGGCGCTGGCACCCCGATCATGCCCGCCACCCCGAGCCTGGACCGCAACTACACCTACACGTTCACCGATCAATGGCAGCAGGCCCGGTGCAACCCTTCGGTGTTCCTCTCCGCGCAGCGCAACGATGGCGACGCCGCGGTGACGAACCTGTTCGCGATGCACAACCGCATGCACGACTTCGCCTACCACCTCGGCTTCACCGAGGCCGCGTGGAATATGCAGGCGGTCAACCTCGGCGCGGCCGGGCTCGGCGGCGACCCCGAGTCGGGACGCGCGCAGTCCAACGCCCTGGGTGGCAGCCGCAACAACGCGAACCAGAACTCACCGCGCGACGGCCTGCAGCCGCAGTCGAACATGTTCCTCTGGCAGCCGGTCGCCGGCGGCGTCTATCCGCCGTGCGTCGACGGCGACTACGACATGACCGTGATCGGTCACGAGTACACCCACGCGATCAGCAACCGTATGATCGCCGGCCCCAACAACGGCATCGGCTCCTTCCAGGGTCGCTCGATGGGTGAGGCCTGGTCGGACCTGGTCGCCGCCGAGGTGCTGCTGGAGAACAACCTGCACGCCCCGGGGGCCTCGCCGTTCGTCACTGGCGCGTACGTGACCGGGAACTATACGACCGGCATCCGCAACTACGACGCTAGCAAGAGCCCGCTCAACTTCTCCGACATCGGCTACGACGTGGTCGGCCCGGAGGTGCACTCCGACGGCGAGATCTGGGTCGCGACGAACCTTCGGTTGCGGGATCTGTTCGTCAAGCGGTACGGCAAGGGCACGCCGGCGCTGCAGATCAGCTGCGCCAACGGGGCCACCCCGGCCAGCTCCTGCCCGGGCAACCGGCGCTGGATCCAGCTGGTGTTCGACTCGTTCCTGCTCCAGGCGGCGAGCCAGGTGAGCATGGCCGACATGCGCGACAACATGCTCGCCGCCGACGTCGCCCGCTTCGGTGGGGCCAACCAGGACATCATCTGGGAGGGGTTCGCCGTGTCCGGCCTCGGCCAGGGCACGGTGACCGGACCCGACGACACCGAGCCGACGCCGAGCTTCGCCTCGCCGTTCGCGGACAATGCCACGGTGACGCTGCACCCGGTCGGCGACGCCACCGGTGCGGCCATCCGGCTCTACGTCGGCGACTACGAGGCCCGGTCGACGCCGATCGCCGACACCGACCCGGCGACCGCGATCCCCGACACGTTCCAGATCGTGCCCAAGACGCCGTTCACGTTCACCGCGGTCGGGTCCGGCTTCGGGCACTTCAAGTTCAGCCGTACCGTCCAGCCCGGCGCCGCCGTCGATCTGCAGCTGAACCTGCACCGTAACCTCGCCTCGACGGCGTCCGGGGCGGCCATCACCGGAGACGGGGTCAACCTCACCCGGATCGGCGACGACACCGAGGCGACCGACTGGGCGTCGTTGACCGCCGTCGCCGGAGCCAAGGTGACCGTTGACCTCGCCGGCGACACGCCGGTGACCATCTCGTCGGTGAACGTCAGCGCCATGCTGCGCCCGGCGATCGCCGGCGATCCCGATCCGGGTGGGCAGAACCGCTTCACCGCCCTGCGATCGTTCGCCATCCTGGCGTGCGACGCGACCGTGGCCGACTGCACCCAGGACGCCTCGTTCACGCAGGTGTTCGTCAGCGCCCCGGACGCGTTCCCGGCCGCAGAGTTCCGCCCAGTTATCTCGCAGCTCAACCTCCGCTCCTTCACCATCACCCCCACCCTCGCCACCCACCTGCGGCTGCAGGTGCTGACGAGCCAGTGCACCGGCAACCCGGAGTACGCCGGCGAGCAGGACGACGACCCGCGGGCCGCGACCGACTGCTCGACGGCCAGCCCGTTCGCGTCGGTGGTGCGCGTGGCCGAGTTCCAGGCGTTCGCCGGATAGGCGCCTGACCGGCCGAGCACTGTGCCCCCCGCGGACTCCGCGGGGGGCACAGGCGTTGACAGGTGACCAGCACCGCCGGAACCGGACCACGCGCTCAGGTGTCTAGGCTGCATGAGAATGGTCAGCGTGGCGGTGATCAGGTTGATCCCGGTCGCAGTGGTGATCAGCGGGCTGGTCGCGTGCACCAGCGGCGGCACTGCGGTTGCGCGCGCATCGGTCTCGCCAACATCATCCACGCCGGCCTCACCCGCGCCGCCGGTCGGCAGCTGTCCGGTCACCCTTCCCGCACCGGTGCCGGCCACGCAGCCGTGGCGGTCGCAGCTCTTCGGCTCCGGCAGTGCCTTCGGCAACGGCAGCCTGTGGGTCGGCGGGCTCCCCGAGGGCGGCGTGCTGCACCCGCTCAACAGCGAGGTCGGTCCGGGCGGCGCGGTGAGCCGGAAGTTCGGCTGGTGGCGGGCGGTGCCGGGAGATCTGACCATCACCGCCCGGCGCCTGGACGCCGCGGCGCCGCCCGCCCATGGTGACGTGCCGCCGGGCTACGGCGATCAAGGGTTCCAATCGTCCGGGGTCACCTTCCCGACGCCGGGGTGTTGGGAAGTCACCGGCAGCCTGGCAACCACCCACCTGACCTTCGTGGTTCTGGTGCTCGTTCCCTGACCGGCGCGTCCGGTCACCGCAAGGCCTCGGGCAGCGGCTCGGCGTGCACGATGTGCAGCGCGCTGACCGCGCGCGTGAGCACGACGTAGAGGCGGTGCAGGCCGCGGTCTTCGGCGGCGACGATGCGGCCGGGTTCCACGGCCACGACCGCGTCGAACTCCAGGCCCTTGGCCAGGCTCGCCGGTACGCACACCAGGCGGCTGGAGTCCAATGCGTCCTCATCCTGACCGAGCAGACCGGCGTCGAGCCCGTCGGCGCACAGCCGCTGATGCAGGGCGACGACGTCGGCATCGGCCGCGATCACGCCGACCGAGCCGTCATCGGCGAGCCGCCGGCGGCAGGCCGCCACCACCGCTTCGGGCAGGCCCTCGCCCGACGTCGCGGTAATCTGCAGCGCTCCGGCGGTCCGGCGCACCGAGGTCGGCGTTTCCAGCCCCGGCGCGATGGTGGGCAGCAGGCGGGCCGCGTACTCGATGATCTGCGCCGGTACCCGAAAACCACGGTCGAGCACGGCCAGCCGGGTCTCCGGCTTTCCGAGATGGGTGAGCAGCGTCGGCCAGTCATTGGCCGCCCAGGCGCTCGTGCCCTGGGCGATGTCGCCGAGCACGGTCAGCGATCCGGTCAAGCAGCGGCGACCCAGCACCCGACACTGCATCGGGCTGAGGTCCTGGGCTTCATCGATCATGACGTGACTCAACGACGGGGTGCGGTCGATAAGGCCGGCGAGCTCGTCGAGCAACACCGCGTCGGCCGCCGACCACCTGACCGACTTCGCCGAGCGGTACGGCTTGGCCCATCGCAGCATCGCCTGCTCGGCCGGGCCGAACTGCCCGTCGGCGACCTCCGCCAGAAAGTCGGCGTCGGCGAGCAACCGGAATAGCACCTGCGCCGGCGAGAGCCTCGGCCACACCTGGTCGAGCAGCTGCCGGATCGGTTTCGAGCGGGCCACCGCGGCGAGCTCGCGATCGTCGGGCGTCGCGCCGCGCCGTTCCATCTGAGTCAGGACCAGGTTCGCCAGCCGCTGGGCGACGCCGTCTCGGCCCGGCCCGTACCGGGTCGCAGCGCGAAGGTCGGTCACGATCTGCGCCACCCGGCCACGGGCGACCCGGTAGCGAGTGGATCCGTGCACGTAGACGAAATCGTCGGCGGGCTCACCGACGTGGCTCCACAAGGCCCGCCGCAGCACCTCGGCCATGCGGGCGTCGCCCTTGAGCCGCGCGGCCTCGGGGCCGTCGGCGCCGGTAACCGGAAACTCGATGAGCTCGTCGATGGTCTTCTGCAGCACCGACACCTCCCCCAGCGCCGGCAGCACATGACGGATGTAGGCGAGGAAGGACCGGTTCGGGCCGACCACCGTCACCCCGCCGGTGAGCCGGCTCGGCTCGGTGTAGAGCAGGTAGGCCAGGCGATGCAGACCCACCGCGGTCTTGCCCGTGCCCGGTGCTCCCTGCACGCAGATGCTGGGCTGCAACGGTGCCCGGACCAGCTCGTCCTGGTCAGGTTGAATGGTCGCCACGATGTCGCGCATGGGTCCGGACCGTGGCCGTTCGATCTCCGCGGTCAGCAGTGCGCTCGGCCCGCCGACGGTGCCGCCGGTGAGCGGCTCATCCTCGTACGCGGTGAGCTCGGCGCTCTCGGAGAAGCCGTAGCGGCGGCGCAAGCGCACGCCCTGCGGATCCTCACGAGTGGCCCGGTAGAACGGCATCGACACCGGTGCCCGCCAGTCGACCACCAGCGGCGTGCCCGCCTCGTCCCGGACGTGCCTTCGTCCAATGTAGACTCTATCGTCGCCGATGCCTTCGCCGGCCGCCCGATCGAGCACGGCGCCCACCTCGTAGTCGAGCCGGCCGAAGAAGAGCGGCACGTCGGGCAGGTCAACAAGGTCTTCGCCGCGCTGGGCCCGAGCCAGCCGGTACATCGTGTTGAACCAGACCTCGTCCGTACCAGACACGAACTCCGGTGTCTCGGTGGCCAACACATCCGCCCGCATGCGGCGCAACGCCGCCCGGGCCGCCGCCAGATAATCCGCCTCCGCCTCGATCTCCGTCGATCCGACCGTCGAAGCAGCACCCACGCCGACGCCCTCCCATCTGCCCACCGGCAACCTTCGCTGACGGGCCGGGAGACGTTACCGGGATCGCGGGCCGCGCTCAACCGAATAACGTCCCCGGGCCGGGCTCCCCTCGGGCATTCACCTGAGCACCGCCGTACGGATTCATCGGCGCGCCGCGGCCGCCAGCCTCCGGTCGTAGCTCACCCGCGGTCGGCGGGCCTCGAGGCGATGCAGATCATCCTGAAGTTTCGTGAGCCAGGTTGATGAATCGCTGAACTCATAGGACTCCAGGCCTTCGAGATCCAGGTCGCGGCGGAGAAACGCCAAGGCCAGATTGCGAAACTCGTAGAGATCCGGGGGCGGTTCTTCGCCGCCCTCGTGCCACTGGCTGCAGGCCTGCCGCAGACCAAGCACCGCCCCTCGAGTCGTGGCCGAGGCGCACATTCCGCCCGTGGAGTAGAGCCAGTCGTTGAGTTCGGTGGCCACGGTGCCGGCGCGCTCGCGACTCAACGGCGGCGATGCGGCGTGGGATAGCCCGCCGAGAACGCGGAAGGCGGACGGATAGGACGCCAGCCTGGTTCGATAGATCTCCATGCTCAACGAGAGCTTCGTGTCCACCAGCCACTTGCGGCGTTCGCGCCGAACCTGCGTCCACGTCAGGAAGCTGCTGGTCGCGGCGATCGAGAGCGCGACCATCGCCGAGATAAACGGGGCGAGCTCAGAGGGCATGGGCCATACAAGGCCGGATCGACCTTGCTTGTCAAGGCGTTGGTACGGCACCGTTTGTCCGCGCATCCGCCGATGTCCGCATCCGCCGACGTACGCTGTGGCCATCGTCGAGACGCCCGAGCCGGAGCAGCCGCTGCGCGGCAGTGGCCGGGCGCCGGTGACCCGGGTCGGCCGGACGGTCCACCGACCGGTCGGGCCGTGGACGCCCGCGGTCCATGCGCTGTTGCGACACCTGGAGGACGTCGGCTTCGACGCCGCGCCCCGCGTCCTGGGCATCGACGCCGAGGGCCGCGAGGTGCTCACCTTCGTTGACGGCGAGGACGGCCACCATGCCCGCACCGCGGCGCTGCACGACGACAACGCGCTGGCGGCGGTGGGCCAGCTGATCCGCCGCTTCCACGACTCGGTCGCCGGCTTCGTGGCACCGGCGGATGCGACGTGGCAGTTTCTGCCCAACGCGCCGCGCGGCGGGATCGTGTGCCACAACGACCTCGCGCCGGTGAACACCCTCTACGTGGACGGCCGCCCGCGGGCATTCATCGACTGGGATTTCGCCGCGCCGGCACCGCCCGAGTGGGACCTGGCCTGCGCGGCCTGGAGCTTCGTGCCGCTCTATGACGACGACTACTGCCGGCGCTACGCCTACCCGGCCGCACCGCGCGGACCACGGCTGCGGC
>JBLNGJ010000668.1:0-3522 GCA_050264675.1 Micromonosporaceae bacterium | reverse complement strand
GCCCTCCCGGCCGCCGCTGCGCCCGCCCTCGACGCATCCCCGCCCGATGCGGTGCCGCCACACCAGCGGGAGCCGATCGTGCTGTTCGGGCTCGCGCTGATCTGGCTCGTGGCCACCATGTGGTCGGCCCACGCCTCGATCGCCGGACACACCGGCGCGGCCGAGGTGGTGAGCACGGCGGCGCTGGTGTTGCCCGCTGTGATCGCCGCGAGCCTCGTCGCCGGCAGCGCCACCGGGCTCGCCGCCGTGCTCCGATGGGTCGGCGGGCGAGGCCTGCCCACCCGGCTCACCGTCGGTGCGGCCGCCGGCGCTGTCTGCGGAGTCGCCGCGGCCGGGCTCATCCTGCTCGGGTACGGCTGGAACTGGGCGGTCGGCCTCCTGGCGATCACGGTCGGCGTAGCCGGGACGATCGGCGGCACGCTGGCCGCGGTCCGCCCGCTCGCCGCGGTCGCCGCCGGCACCGCCGCCGTCCTGGCCCAGTTCGTCGTCGGCACCCTGCTCGGCTACTTCCAGTCCCGGCTCAAGCCGATCTTCGGTGGGGGCGACACGATCGAGTCCCGGTTGGCCGCGGCCAACTGGTACGCCCTGGTGGCGGCGCTGGCCTGCGGCGTGGTCGCCGGGGTGGTGGCCTTCGGCTACCTGCGCCGGCGTACGAGCGGCGAGCGCTGGCCGGCGTACCTGCTCGCCGGCGCCTGGCCCGGCCTCCTCGCCCTGCTCGCCGAGCTGCTCACCCGGGTCGGTGGCGGTCCGCTGCTGAACGCGGTGGGCCGCCTGGACGCGGCCAGCCGGTCGATCAACGCCTACCTGGACGCCTCGCGCATCGACAGCGTGCTCGTGGTCGGCTTCGCGGGGGCGATCGTGGCCATGCTCGCGTACGGGCGGACGTTGCGGCCCGCGTACCCAGAGGACGCAGCCGGGACCGACGCGGACGACGATGCGGCCGGGGCCGCCGCGGGCGACGCCGCAGCCGACGACCATGACGCTGGGTCGAACGACCAGACCGAGCCGGACGAAGAGACCGGACCGAATGGTCAGGCCGGACCGAGCAGCTGATCGAGTTCGGAGACGTCGTACCAGGCCAGCTCGTGGTCCTCGACGGTGTCCACGACGAACCGGGCGTCCAGATCACCTGCGGCGGCCCGGTCGACCATCCCGATCGCGGCGGTGACGTCGTCCTGTGCGGCCAGCCCGTCCACGTGCACCGCGGCCACGTCGGCCAGGTGCACCGGACCATCGACCCGCACCGCGCTCGACCCGAGTTCCGACCCGGTCGGCCCGACGCCGGGCAGATCCGCCGAGACCACGACGCGGCGCCGGGGCGCGGCCGGATCGGCGCCCAGCAGCCGCAGCGCCTCCTGGGCGGCCCGGGTGAACGCGACGTACTCGAGCTCCTCCTCATCAGCCTCCGCGTACCACTCGCGCAGCGACGCCGTCACCGCGTGGCCGGTCACACCCTCCGGCAAGCGGAGCTCTCCGCCACCGCGCAGCGCCGCGAGCTGCGGCAACGTCGCGGGAAGATAGACCCGAGTCAGTACGTTGACCACCGAGCGACCCCCTGAGGTGAGCGTGCGCTCCTTGTCGTACACCCACCAGGGCGCCAGGGCCATCCGACTCGCGGGCTCCCTCGGCAAACGCCGGCTCAGCAAGCGCAGTCGATGACCGCGGCGGCGAGCGGATCGGGCTCCCGAGTCACCAGACCAGTGGGCGTCCGCACCGGGTACCCCTCCCGGATCCAGTACTCGATCCCACCGATCATCTCCTTCACCTGGTAGCCCAGGCGGGCCAGGGCGAGCGCGGCGCGGACCCCGCCGTTGCAGCCGGGACCCCAGCAGTACGTCACCACCGCGACCGTCGGGTCGAGCTCGGCCAAGGCCCGCTGGCCCATCTCGGCGGTGGGCAGGTGACGTGCGCCGGGAATGTGCGCCTGGGCCCACGCCGCCGCGCCACGCGAGTCCACCAGCACAAAGCCCGGCTCGCCGGTCTCGAGGGCGGCGTGCACGTCGCTCGCGTCGGTCTCGAAGGCCAGCCGGGCGGCGAAGTAGGCGGCCGCCTGGGCCGGCGCTTGCTGGGCCGGCGCTTCCTGGGCAGCGTCATCGGTGATCATCATGAGTCGAGCGTACGGGCGCTGGCAGGTCATCGGAACGTGCACTGCACGGCGATGACGCGTACTTGCCGTTGAACCCACGGTAAACTATCGCTGTGACCGGTGACTCGCCGCTCGATGCCGCTGATTGGCGCATCCTTGGCCTGCTGCAGCGAGATGCTCGGACAAGCTATGCCGAGCTGGCCCGTGAGATCGCCATGTCACCCAGTGCCGTGGCCGAGCGGGTGCGCCGGCTGGAGGAGTCGGGCGTGATCACCGGCTACCGGGCGGTGGTCTCGCCGGAACGCCTCGGCCTCGGCATCGGCGCGCTGATCCGGCTGCGTTACCCGACCAGCAACTATCGGGCCCTGCACCGGCTCCTCGACGAGGTGCCCGAGATCCTCGAGGCGCTCCACGTCACCGGTGAGGACTGCTTCGTGCTCAGGGTCGCCGCCCGCTCCATGCGCCACCTGGAGGAGGTCACCGGTCGGATCGCGGCGCTGGGCGCGGTCACCACCTCGGTGGTGTACTCGACGCCGCTGGCCCGCCGCGACCTCACCCCGGCCCTGCTCGGACCCGAACCGGCGCCGTCCGGCAACCACGCCAGGCCGAGCGTACGTGCAGGTCGCAGGCAACCGATGGCAAACTAAGGCAATGTCCGCCCGGTTTCTCAAAATGGAGGACGTGGCCGAGGAGCTTGCCACCACGGTGTCGCAGGTCTATCACATGGTGCGCAGCGGCGAGCTCCCCGCCATCAAGATCGGCGGGCGAGGGCAGTGGCGGATCGAACGGGCCCGGCTCGAGGAGTACATCGCCCAGAAGTACGCGGAGACCGCCGAGTTCGTCCGCACCAACCCCCTCATCGAACGCGACACCTGAAACGCGGAGCCACGCCGCGCAGCCCGACGGCAGCGGATGCCTCCCGTATCAACAGGACCCGATGGGTCTTGCGCGGGCCGGTGGCCGTGGCGTACAAATGCTTCTGAAGGCAAACGTAGGCAAACACAAGATTGAGCGCGGGAGGGCCGATGGCGGGGACACTGGCGGTGCGGCCGTCGGCCGTTCGCGCCCGGCAAGTGCTGCCGGCGGTGCGGGTGCGGCCGGTGCCACCGCTCGAGCCGCCCACCGACGACGAGCGGCTCGCCGCCGGGCTCGACGAGCCGGTGCCCGGGATGCCGGAGCTGCCGCTGGAGTTCCCGGCCCGGGCGCGCAACCAGATCACCGGTCTGGCCCCGGCCGAGGCGCTGCGGGCACGCCGAGTTGCCTCGGGCATCGCCGCGCCCGCCGGCACGGCCGGGCCCGACACATCAGGCCACGCCACCGCCAGCCGTGGCACCGGCAGCAGCACCACCACACCGGCTCCGCCGGACGCCGGCGCCGTGGACGGGGGTCTGCCACCCGGTGTTCCACCGGCGCGGTTGGCGGTGCGGCGGTTCGTC
>JBLNGJ010000667.1:0-6691 GCA_050264675.1 Micromonosporaceae bacterium | reverse complement strand
GGGGGAGGGAAAGCACGGGCACCGTATTAACGCCCCGGCGTTAATACGGTGCCCGTCCTTTCCTTCCGACGCCGCGTCCAGCCCGCGATCCGGTTTCGAACATGACCGTCCCCGGTGGGGTAGCGTCGCTGCCATGGCGAACGGGACAGTGACCAGCATCTTCGTGCCCTACCACCTGGACGAGCACCTGCCGCTCCTGGACACTCCGCTCCCGCCCGACCGGAGCGTGACCGTCGGCTTCGATGGTGACGACCCGTGGGCGCGGCTGGCCCAGCTGCAGGAGCCGTTGGCCGCGGCCGTGCACGAGGTGGTGCGGGGCGGTGATCGGCCACTGGTGCTCTCCGGCGACTGCGTCGCCGCGCTCGGCGCGGTCGCCGGGCTGCAACGCGCCGGCCTCGACCCGGCCATCGTGTGGATCGACGCGCATGGCGACCTGCAGACGCCCGAGACGACCACCTCGGGCTACCTGGGTGGGATGCCGCTGCGCCTGCTCGTTGGCTACCGGCCGGAGCTGATCGGCCAGACGTTGGGCCTGCGCCCGATCGCCGACGAGCGGGTGACGCTGGTGGGGGCGCGCGATCTCGATCCACCCGAGGCGAGCTACCTGCGGCAGGCGGCCATACGACGGTGCGATGTGGACGAACTCGCCGCCGATGAGCTGCCGGCCGGCGACATCTACCTGCACCTCGACGCGGACGTGGTGGACGCGAGCGAGCTGCCGGCCCTGCTCTTCCCGGCCAAGGACGGCCCGGGGCTGGACCCGGTCGCCCAGGCGGTGGGCCGCGTCCTCGACACCGGACGGGTGGTTGGGCTCACCGTGGCCTGCACCTGGCACGGCGGCCACGGCGCCGGCGAGCAGTCGCGTCCGCACCTCACCTCGGCGCTGGCCCGCTGGGCTTAACCCGGGCTAGGCAGCGCGCCGGCGCCAGGAGCACATCAAGAACGGCGCCGTGAGCGTCAAGAACGCGCCAAGATCTGCGACGACGGGTCGACGGCGGCGTTTGCTCGAAGCGTGCTGAGATCGACCAAGCGGCTGCTGGTGGGCCGACCGCTGCGCAGCGAGCGACTCGGTGAGACGTTGCTGCCGAAGAAGCTCGCCCTGCCGGTGTTCTGCTCCGACCCGTTGTCCTCGAACGCCTACGCCACCGAGGAGATCCTGCGGGCGCTGAGCCTGGGTGGGCTGGCCCTGTTCGTGCTGACCCCGTGGTTGGCCCTGACCGTGGTGGTCCTGCTGGCCGTGGTGGTGGCCTCCTACCGGCAGACCTGCCACGCCTACCCGGCCGGTGGCGGCGCTTATGCCGTCAGCCGGGCCAACCTGGGCCGCAACGCGGCCCTCGTGGCGGCCAGCGCCCTGCTGGTCGACTACGTGCTCACGGTGGCGGTGTCGGTGGCCGCGGGTGTGGACGCGATCACCTCGGCGTTCCTGGTCCTTAGGCCCGACGCGGTGCTGATCTCACTGTGCTTCGTCGGGCTGCTGACGCTGATGAATCTGCGCGGAGTGAAGGAGTCCGGCACCGTCTTTGCGATCCCCACCTACGGGTTCATCGCGGTCGTCTTCGCGATGATCGGGTGGGGTACGGTGCGCGCCCTCACCGGTGACGTGCCGGCCGCCGAGTCGGCACCGTTCGGCATCACCTCGACACACCACCTCGCCGGTGCGGCCGTGGTGCTGCTGGCGCTGCGGGCGTTCTCCCAAGGTTGCACCGCGTTGACCGGGGTGGAGGCGGTCAGCAACGGGGTGCCGTACTTCACCGAACCCAAGAGCCGCAACGCCGCGAACACCCTGGCCATCATGGGCGCGGTCACCATCGCCATGTTCGTCGGCATCACGGCCCTGGCGCTGGTGTCGAGGGTCCGCTTCGCCGACGACCCGGCCCAGTTGGTCGGCGCACCGGCCGGGTACGCGCAGCGCACCGCGATCGCCCAGGTGGCTGGGGCGGTCTTCGGCTACGACACCCTGTTCTTCCTCCTGGTGCAGGGGTTCACCGCGGCCATCCTCATCCTGGCCGCGAACACCGCGTTCAACGGCTTTCCGATTCTCGCCTCCATCCTGGGCAATGACGGGTATCTGCCCAAGCAGTTCTCCCGCCGCGGCGACCGGCTGGTGTTCAGCAACGGCATCATCATCCTGGCCATGCTGGCCGGGCTGCTGATCTGGGTGTTCGACGCGGCCACCAGCCGGCTGATCCAGCTCTACATCATCGGTGTGTTCATCTCGTTCACGCTCAGCCAGGCCGGCATGGTCCGGCACTGGACGAAGGCGCTCGACGCCCGGCGTGACCCGGCGGCGCGGCGGCGGATCCACCGTTCGCGACTGATCAACGGGTTCGGAGCCGTGCTGACCGGGGTGGTCCTGGTCGTCGTGCTGGTCACCAAGTTCGTCCACGGCGCCTACCTGGTGGTCATCGCCATGCCGGCGATCTTCGTGCTGATGAAGGCGATCGAGCGGCACTACCACCGCGTCGCCGACGAGCTTGCGCCCGGGCCGGGCGGCATGGTGCTGCCCGCCCGCATCCACGCCGTCGTGCTCGTCTCCAAGCTGCACAAGCCGACCCTGCGGGCCTTGGCCTACGCGCGGGCCACGCGTCCAGACAGCCTCACCGCCCTGACCGTGGCCAGCAATCCCAAGGACCTTCGCGCGTTGCGCATCGAGTGGGCCGAGCGGGACATCCCGGTGGCGCTGACCGAGCTGGACGCCCCCTACCGCGACATCACCGGCCCGGTGCTCGACTACGTGGCCGGCCTGCGCAAGCACCAACCGCACGACCTGGTGGTCATCTACCTGCCTGAGTATGTGGTCGGGCACTGGTGGGAACACCTGCTGCACAACCAGAGCGCGCTGCGGCTCAAGGCCCGGCTGCTGTTCCAACGTGGAGTCATGGTCACCAACGTGCCGTGGCAACTCGCCTCCAGCGGCGCCGGCGAGCGCCCGAGCGAGCGTGCCGAACCTCAACCGGTGGCCGCGGACGTATAACTGGATCGTGACAGCACGTCCCGCGGTGCCGGCGCGGCGCGGCTGGGCCGGCTTGGCGGTCGCCGCCGCCGGCCTGACCGGCCTCACCGCGCTGCTTGCCCCGACCCGCTCGGCCCTGTCGTTGGCCAGCATCGCCCTGCTCTACCTCGTGCCGGTGGTGGCCGCGGCGGCCATGGGCGGTCTGCGCCCCGCCCTGGCCGCGGCTGTCGCCGCCGACCTGCTGGTCAACCTCTTCTTCATCCCGCCCTACCACACCCTCGTGGTCGAGTCCCGCGACCATGTGGTCGTGCTGGTGGTCTACGTCGGCGTCGCCGCCGCCGTCAGCGTCGCTGTCGAGGTGGCCGCCCGGCAGCGGGAACACGCCGCTCGCCGCGACGCCGAGGCCGCCCTGCTGGCCCGGGCCACCGCCGAGCCGGTGACCGACCAGTCGCTGACCCGGCTCTTGGAACACGTCCGCGAGACGTTTGCCATGACCGCGGTCGCGTTGCTCGAGAGCGGCCCCACCGGCGAGCATCCCGTCGCGACGGTCGGGCCGCCGCCCGTCGGCCGGCCGGTGCTCTCAGCCCCGGCGGGCAACGGGCGACGGCTGGCCGCCTGGGGGCCGGAGATCTTCGCCGAGGACCGTCGGGCCCTGCACCGGCTGGCGGTCGCGGCCGCCCGTACTCTGGAAGCCCAACGCCTGGCCGATCAGGCCGCGCACGCCCGCAGCCTGGCCGAGATCGACCGGGTCCGTTCCGCCCTCCTCGCCGCCGTCGGACACGACCTGCGCACCCCGCTGGCCGGGATCAAGGCGGCCGTGTCGAGCCTGCGCCAACCCGACCTGAACCTCGCGCCCGACGCGACCGCCGAGCTGCTGGCCACCATCGAGGAGTCCACCGACCGGCTCGACGCCCTCGTCGACAATCTGCTCTCCATGAGCCGGCTGCAGGCCGGCGTGCTCAGCGTTCACCTGCAGCCGGTGGCGGTGGACGCGGTGGTGGCGGCGGCCCTGCTGCACTCGGCACCCAGCGACACCGCCATCGACGTGGATATCGCGGACGACCTTCCGTTGGCCCAGGCCGACCCCGGCCTGCTTGAGCGCGTCGTGGCCAACCTGGTCGCCAACGCGCAGTCGGCCAGCCCGCCCGACCGGCCGCTCCGGCTGCGGGCCCACGCCGACGACGGTCATGTCCACCTGCGGGTGATCGACCACGGCCCCGGCGTGCCCGAGGTCGACCGGGAGCGGATGTTCGAGGCGTTCCAGCGCCGGCACGACCGCACCTCGACGGCCGGCCTCGGTCTCGGCCTGGCCATCGCGCGCGGTTTCACCGAAGCCATGCACGCAACCATCACCCCGGACGAAACCCCCGGCGGTGGCCTCACCATGACCGTTTCGCTCCCGCTCGCCCCGGCGCTGACCGCGAAGGGCCGGGCATGAGCCGGGTCCTGGTCGTCGACGATGACCCGCAGTTGTTGCGCGCACTGCGGATAACCCTGGCCGCCCGCGGTTACCAGGTCACCGTCGCCGCCGACGGTGCCACCGCGCTGGCCGCGGCCAGCCGGACGCCACCTGATCTCATCATCCTCGACCTGGGCCTGCCCGACCTCGACGGCGTCGCGGTTGTGGAAGGACTGCGTGGCTGGTGCACCGCGCCGATCATCATTCTCTCCGCCCGGCACACCGAGCCGGCCAAGGTCGCCGCCCTCGACGCCGGCGCCGACGACTACGTCACCAAGCCCTTCGGCATGGACGAACTCCTGGCCCGCATCCGCGCCGCCCTGCGCCGCGCCGCTCCGGCCACGACAACCGCGGTTGTGACCACCGCGGCGTTCACCGTCGACCTCGCCGCCAAGCGGGTCACCACCCCCGGTGGCGTCGAGGTCCGCCTCACCCCGACCGAGTGGCACCTGCTGGAAGCCCTCATCCGCGACCCGGGAAGGCTCATCACCCAGCGACAGCTCCTGCAACAGGTCTGGGGACCGGCCTACCAGACCGAGACCAACTACCTGCGCGTCCACCTGGCCAACCTGCGACGCAAGCTCGAACCCGATCCGGCCCGACCTCGCTACCTCATCACCGAACCCGGAATCGGCTACCGGTTCACCCCCGACGGCCCGACCGAGGTCAACCGTGCGGCCAGGTGCCCGGATTGAGGCTGCGCAGCGCCTCGTCGTAGGCCCGCCGGGTGCGGACCACCTCGGTCCAGGCCCGCGCGCAGGCCCGCATGACCTGATGTTGCTCCGGGCTCCAGTCTTCGATCCGGCCGCCCGGCCCCGGCGCGAGCGGCACCGATGCCCGATCGAATGCGTCCATCGCCTGACCCAGACGGAAGAGCGCGGCCACGTAGGCCGTCCGGGCCCGGGTAGCGTCTCGCTCGTAGGCCGTCACCTGTCCATCGTACACACGTTCGAGGGACCTTGGCGACCAGGCTAGGCTGGCCTCGTGGGCTACCGCTGGCTGGTGACTGTGGCCCTGGCGGCGCACTTCAGCTACCTGGCCTACCTGCTCCTGGGTGGCTTCCTGACCTGGCGCTGGCCGCGGGCGATCTGGCCGCACCTGGCCGCCTGCGCGTGGGGCGTGGCGATCATCTCGTTCGGCCTGAACTGCCCGCTCACCTGGGTCGAGGACGAGGCCCGTCGGCGGGCCGGCCTGACCCCGCTGACCCAGGGCTTCGTCGACCGTTACCTGGAGAACGTGATCTATCCACCGCGTGACGTGTGGCTGGCCCGCATCGCGGTCGCGCTGGTCGTGGGCGGCTCCTGGCTGGGCGGTTACCTGCGCTGGCGGGCGCGGCGAGACACGGTACGCAAAAGCGCGGAAGAGCCGGAGCACGCCACTACGGTGTGACCATGGCTGGCCGCACCTCCCAGGCAGGCCGGCGTCGAGCTGCCCGCCGCGCCCGCGCCGAGGTGGGGCGTGCCCGCCGGGAGGCCGAGCGACGGTTGAGCTCCGGCGGCGCCCGGTCGACCGCCGTGACCGGGTTCGGCTACGTCGGGGCCGCCATCATCGGGATCTGGATGGGTCTGGCCCATGCGCTCGGCTGGTTGGCCCGGGCCGCCGGCCGGCAGGCCGCGGCCGCCCGGGAGCTCGACCGTGAGCACCGCCGCGACGGCGCCGGGCTGGCCGTCTTCGCGGTGGCCCTGGTGCTCGCGGTGGCGGTCTGGTTCTCCGGAGCTGGCCCGTTCGGCGTCTGGCTCGCCGGCACCACCCGCCTGCTCGTCGGAGCGGTCGCCACCGCGTTGCCACTGCTGCTGCTGATCGGCGCGGTCCGGTTGATGCGCGCGCCGGCCGAGCCGGGCCACCGCGGCCGGGGTGTGGTCGGCTGGTCGGCCCTCATCGTGGCCGCCGCCGGCCTGCTGCACCTGGGCCGGCACGCGCCGGTCGAGGTGGAGTTGACCGACCGTGCGGGTGGGCTGCTGGGCCGCGGTGTGGGTTCGGGGCTTGCGGCCGGCGTGACGCAGTACGTCGCGGTGATCCTGCTGATCCTGCTCGGCCTCTTCGGGCTGCTCGTCATCACGGCCACACCGATCAACAAGATCCCCGCCCGCCTGGTCGGGGTGTGGAACTACCTGGTGGGCGCGCCGGCGTCAGCTCCGGTCGCCGAGGGCGAGGTCGTCGGCGTCGACATCCCGGAGCCGCCGGCGCTGCGCCGGGGGCCGGCCCGGCGCCGGCAGGCCATCTACGCGGCGAATCACTCTGCTGTGGACGATGCCGAGGTCCGGTCCGAGGCGCTGATG
>JBLNGJ010000666.1:0-13055 GCA_050264675.1 Micromonosporaceae bacterium | reverse complement strand
TCCGTGTCAAGGAAGCGCGCTCCCACTGCGCTAATCGCCCGAGGCGGGTGCGGGAATCGAACCCGCGTACAGGGCTTTGCAGGCCCTTGCCTAAGCCACTCGGCCAACCCGCCGACGCCCTTGCGGGGCCGACCTGGCGGCCGAGCCGCCGCTGACGAGCGGACGACGGGATTCGAACCCGCGACCCTCACCTTGGCAAGGTGATGCGCTACCAGCTGCGCTACGTCCGCATGTCTCCGGCGTTCCGGCGACGGATGTGAACTTTAGCCCAGTCCGCTCCGGCGCCGCAAACGAGGTTACCTTACCCGGGGCCACCGCCGGCACCGTTATCCGGCCGGTCGATCCGACACAGGCGGGCCGCGCGAGTCAGGCAGGCGTGGATCACCCCGGGACCGCCGGGCCCGCGGCGAGGCCGGTGCACTTGTGCAGACCCGCGTACTTCTTGGTGATCCGGGTGGCCTGAGCGCCGGTCGCCGGGATCGGTTGGCCCGAGGTCCGGCTGATCAACGCCGGCACCAGCTCGGTTTTAGTGATCTTGCCGCCGGTGAGACTCACCCGCAGCACGCCGGTGTCATTGCTCCACGCGTCGTCGCGCCACCAGACGAAGTTGCCCAGCCCGTACTGCACGAACGTCGACCCCAGCCAACCGTCGCCGAGGAGCAGGTGCGAGTGCGTCCCGACGATCATCGTCGCGCCCGCCTCGGCCATCAGCTTGGCGAAGCGGCGCTGTTCGCCGTTCGGGCACTGCTGCCCCTCGTACCCCCAGTGCACATAGACCACGACGACGTCGGCCGCTTGCCGGGCGGCCTTGACCGCGGCGGTGGCCCGGGCCGTGTCGAAGGCCATCGCGATGCCCGCCCGGTCGTCCTTCGCGGCCCAGCTCGTGGCGAGCTCCGCGATCTGGCTGAAGCCGAGGTACGCGATGCGGGTGCCCTTGACGGTGGTGATCCACGGCCGGTACGCCTCAGCCGCGTCCGCCCCCGCGCCGACCGTCGGCATGCCCGCCGTGCCCGCTGCCGCCAGCGTGTCAGCCAGGCCGACTCGGCCGTAGTCCAGCGCGTGGTTGTTGCCGATCGAGACCACGTCGACGCCGGCGGCCATCGCCGCGGTGTACGCGGGCGGCGGCGCCCGGAAGTGGAACCGTTTGGGTTCCTCGGTGCCGCGGGTCGTCACCGCGCTCTCCAGGTTGACCATGGCCACGTCGGCGGCCGCGAGCACCTGCGCGATCGGGCCGAACGCGGTGGACGGGTCGTCGAGCAGCGCCGCCGTGCGCCCACTGAAGTGCACATCTCCGGCGAAGGCGAGGGTGATCTGGGCCGGACCGGTCGTCGCCGACGCCACCCCCGACGGCGCCGGACCCACCCGCGAGGTCGACGCCGGGCCACTGCAGGCGGCGAGCAACGCCACCACGACAGCCGCGGCGACCATCGCGCCGGTCCGGGCCGGGCCGCACCGCCGGGTGGGTCGGTGGCGGGTCACGGGGCCAGGGTACGGGGGCACCGCCGTGATCACATTGCCAGCACCGCGGCGATGCCCACAGCTGCAGGAATCCGTTATGTTGCCGGCGTGACCAGACGTCCAGGTGAGGCGCGGCTGGAGTCGTTGCTGCGCACGGCGGGCGAGGTCATCGTCGAGCGCGGCCTGGCCAACACCCGCACCGCCGACGTCGCGGCCGCGGCCGGGGTGAGCCAGGCGCTGGTGTTCTACCACTTCACCACCAAGGAACGGCTGCTCGCCCGGGCCTTCGGGTACGCGGCCGAGCAGGACCTGGCCCGCCTAGACGCGGTCCTCGGCTCCCCCACCACGGCGCTGGAGAAGCTTCGCCGCATCCTGCGCCTGTACGCGCCGACCGGCGGCTCGAAGTCGTGGGCGATGTGGATCGACTGCTGGGCCGAGTCGCTGCGCGTGCCGGAGCTGGAGAAGGTCGCCCGCCGGCTGGATCTGCGCTGGCGCGAGGCGCTGACCTCCGTGATCAGCGAGGCGGTCGGTGACGGCACGGTCACGTGCGACGACCCGGTCGGCGCGGCCTGGCGGATCAGCGCGCTCATCGACGGCCTCGCCGTGCAGGTCACCGTGCACCAGCGGGTCATCTCCCGCCGCCAGCTCGCCGATTGGGTCCGGGTGGCCGCGGCCCGGGAGCTCGCCGTCGAACCGGCCGAGCTCGCCTGAGCCGAAATCAGAGCCTCAGCCGAAGCGCTCGTGCAGCTGCTCGGCCCGCTCCCGCGACATCGCCAACGCCGCCAGCCGGGGCGACGTTCCCTCGGCGCTGGCCCGCTCGAGCGCCTCGACCACGAGCGCGTCGAGCGTGATGGAGATCTTCATGAACGCATCCGACGCCGCCGGCTCGATGTCGCCGAAGAGCGTCCACCACCACCAGGCGTTGGTCGCCACGTTCGCGATGAAGTCGGGCACCACGGTCACGCCGCGGGCGTGCAGCTTCTCCTGAGCCGCCGGCGTCGAGGCCACGTTGGCCGCCTCGACCACCAGGCCGGCCCGGACCTCATCCACATTGGACTCGGTGATGACGTAGGAGACCGCGGCCGGCACGAGGATCTCCGCCTCGACCGCCAGCCAGGCGTCCCGAGGCAGCTGCCGGTCGGCGGCGCGCAGCTGCGAGCGGTCCAGGCCGCCGAACCCGTCGCGCGAGAGCAGCAGCCGCTCCACGTCCAGGCCGGCCGGGTTGTAGACGACCCCTCGCTCGTCGCAGACCCCGACCACCGGCACCGCCGCCGCGGCCAGGTAACGGGCCGTCGCCCCGCCCATCGAGCCGAACCCCTGCACCATCGCCCGCGGCCCGCCCGGCCGGCCGACCAGGTCGCCGCCCGGACCACGCAGGCGAAGCCAGGACGCGGCCGTCAGCGCCGCCTCGGCCACGCCGAACCCGCCCACCAGGTCGGCCAGGCCGACACCGTCCACAGTGACCGCAAAGCCGTCCCGGATGCGCGCGAGCGCCCGTTCGGGGTCCGGCACGAGCCGCAGCGCCGCCTCGATGGTGGAGCGCAGCCCGACCTCGGCCGCCACCTCGTCGAGCACGTCCTGGCGCACCCCGAAGTCTTCCCCGGTTGACAAGTACGCCTGCAGCAACGGACGCATTGCCGCCAGGTAACGGGCCATCACGCTGCGGGCCGCCGGGTCGTGCGGCGAGCAGTCGATGCCGCCCTTGCCGCCGCCGAACGGCACGTAGCGGTCGCCGGGTGCGTAGACCACCGCCTCTTTGAGCGTCATCCCCCGGGCCAGGTCGCGCACCTCCTCCAGCGTGCAGCCCTCACGCATGCGCAGGCCGCCGCTGGCCGCCCCGCGCACCAGCCGGTCGATAACGAGGTAGCCGCGGCGTCCGGTTACCTCATCGGTCCAGACCAGCTCCAGGAACGACGCGCTCACGCCGACCGTCCCTCATCGACTCTCGCCTCATCGACGATGAGCAGCGTCGCGGTCGGCCGGCGAAAGGCCGTGTGCAGCTCCTCGGTGAGCTGCGCGGCGTGCCGGATGAGCACACCGTGGCCACCCAGGGCCCGGGCCAGGCCGACGAAGTCGGGGGCCGGCAGGTCCACCGCGATCGGGTCGATGCCGGCGCGGTGCATCTGGGCCCGGATCTCGCCGTACCCACCGTTGACGAAGACCACGACCGGCAGCGCGACCCGCTCGGCCGCGACCGCCGCCAGCTCGGCGGCCGAGAACATCAGGCCGCCGTCGCCGACGAGCGCGAGCACCTGCCGACCCCGACCGCCCAGGGCCGCGCCGAGCGCCGACGGCAGCGCGTAGCCGAGCGTGCCGAACCCGGTCGGGAAGCAGAAGCCGCCGGGTACGCGCACCGGCAGGTTGCCCAACGCGCCGTAGTAGCTGGCCATCGCGTTGTCGGCACAGACCACGGCGTCGCGCTTCAAGGCCGCGGCGATGGCGTCCATCGTGGACAGCCACCGCGCCCCCTGCTCGCGCGCCTCAGCGCGGAGGCGGGCCCGCAGCAGCTGCGCGTGCTGGCCATCGCGCGGCGCCAGCGGGGGCAGGGCCGCGGCGATCGCCGGCAGCGTGGCGGCCGCGTCGGCCGGAATCGCCAGATCGGGCCGGACGTTGACCAGCAGCTGACCCGGGTCGAGGTCGACGCGGATCAGGTGCTGCGGCGCCGGCGGGCCGTCCCACCAGTCCGAGGTGGCGAACTCGGTGCCGATTGCGAGCAGCACGTCGAACTCGGCCACGGCCGCCCGGGCCGCCGGCAGATGCAGCGCCGCCCCGACCGCGAGCGGATGGTCCTCGGGCAGCACCCCCTTGCCGTTGGTGGTGGTGAGCACCGGCGCGCCCAGCGCCTCGGCCACCGCGCGGGCCGGTTCGGCCGCCGTCTTGGCTCCCCCGCCGAGGAGCAGGCCGGGCCGCTGCGCCCCGGCCAGTCGGGCCGCCGCCGCGGTCACCAGGTCAGGGTCGGGCCGCAGCCTGGTCACCGGCAGGGGCTCCACGATGGACACCGCAGCCGCCTCGTCGAGCAGGTCGAGCGGGATCTCCAGGTACGCCGGCCGGGGCCGCCGCGAGGCCATCTCGGCGAACGCCTCGGCCACCGTCTCGGTCAGCTCGGCGTGTGTGCTCACCCGGCGGCTGAACGGGGTGATCGCGGCCAGCGCGCCGCGTTGGTCACGCATCTCGTGCAGCATTCCGGTGTCGCGCTGCGGGTGGCGGCGGGGCAGGCCGGGCGCCACGACGAGCATCGGCACCGAGTCGGAGTACGCCTGGCCGAGCGCCGCGGCGATGTTCAGCACCGCCGGGCCGGTGGTCGTGATGGCCACCCCCGGACGGCCGGTGGTGCGCGCGTAGCCGTCGGCGGCGTACCCGGCTCCCTGTTCGTGGCGGGGGGTGACGTGGCGGATGCCGGCGGCGCTCAGGTGCCGGTAGATCTCCAGGTTGTGCGTACCCGGGATGCCGAAGACCAGCTCGACGCCGTGCGCGGCGAGGCTGCGCACCAGCACCTCGCCCCCGGTCATCGGCGCACTCAAGGCGTCACCTGCAGATCGAGCACCACCGCGCCGCTCGGCCGCACCAGCACCGGGTTGAGGTCGAACTCGGCCGGCACCCGCGAGACAGCCAGGAGTACGTCCACCAATGCGTCCACATCGACCGGTGGCCGGCCCCGGTAGCCGCGCAGCAACCGCGCGCCGCGCAGGTGAGCGACCATGGCCTGGGCGGCCGCCCGGTCCAGCGGGGCCAGGGCCACCGCGGTGTCGTCGATCAGCTCGGCGAGCACGCCACCCAGTCCAATCAGGACGATCGGCCCGAAGCCGGGGTCGCGCCGGGTGCCGACGAGCATCTCGACCCCGTCGCCGGTGTCGAGCATCTCCTCGACCGTGTACGCCTGGCCCGCGCCAAGCCGGCTCGTCATCGCCGCCCAGGCCGCCTCGAGCGCGGCCGGGTCGCTGAGGTTGAGCGCGACACCGCCCACGTCGGACTTGTGCGCCCGGCCGGCCACCTTCAGCACCACCGGGAAGCCGATCCGCGCCGCCGCGGCCTGCGCCTCGACCGGCGTGGCCGCCGGCAGCGAGCGGGCGAAGTGCACGCCGGCCGCCTGCAACCGCTCGCGCACCGCGGCCGCGTCCCCGGCCACCGCGTCGAAGGCGGCCGGCGGCGGTGATGGCCGCGGCCGGGCCACGGCGGCGACGGCCCGCAATGCGTGCTCGACCGCGCCCCAGACCGGCACGCCGGCCGCGCGCAGGCGAGCCGCGGTCACCGGGGCCGCGGCCATGGTGTGGACGAAGACCGGCACCGCGGCGGCGCCGATCGCGTCGGCGACCCGCCCCTCCTCCGGCGCCAGGGCCGGGTCCTGTTCGGCGTACGCCCCGAAGTATCCGGTCAGCAGCACGGCGTCGACCTCACCCGAGCCGGCCACCGCCTGCACCACGCTCGCGTAGCTGGACAGGTCCCGCTCGCCACCGCCGGCCAGGTCGACCGGGTTGGCCGTGGCGGCGGTGCCGGGCAGCTGGCGCGCCAGCTCCGCGGCGAGCCCGGCCGAGAACGGCGCCACGTCAAGTCCGGCCGCGGCGGCGAGGTCGGCGGCGACGATGCCGTGGCCGCCACCGTCGCCCACGATGCCCAACCGCCGTCCGGCCGGCCGCCGCCGACCCAGCGTCGCGACCCGGGTGGCCTCGATGAGCGCGGTCGGCGTGTCCACCAGGATGATGCCGGCCTCCTGGCCCGCGGCCGCGAGCACCCGCGCGTCGCTGGCGAGCGCACCCGTGTGGGATCGTGCCGCCCGGGCTCCGACCGCACTCGCGCCGGCCGCCAGCAGCACCACCGGCTTGCCGGCGCGCACCGCGTCGGTCGCGGCCGCGAGCAGCGCCCGGCCGTTCCCGACCGACTCGAGGTAGAGCGCGACGCTGCGGGTGGCCGCATGGGTGGCGACCGCTCGCAGCAGGTCGACCGCGCTCACGTCGGCGGCGTCGCCCAGGGAGGCGAAGCGGGAGAAGCCGACGCCGCCGCGCGCCGCGATCGCCCCCAGCTCCAGCGCGAGGTTGCCGCTCTGCGACACCAACGCGATGTCGCCGGCCGGCAGGTCACCCCAGAGCAGCCGCAGGTCGGTCGCCGCGTCGTAGACGCCCAGACAGTTCGGACCGAGCAGCACCGCGCCGGCCGCGCGTACCCGCTGGGCAACCTCGACCACCGATGCGGCCGGCACTCCGGCGGTGACCCCGACCACGGCCCGGGCCCCTACTGCCAGTGCTTCGTCCACTGTGGATGGCAACGACTCGGGCGGCACGGCCACCACGACCAGTTCCACCGATTCGCCCACGGCGGTGAGCGATGGCGCCAACGCGACCCCGTCCAGCTCCCCGCCGCGCCGGTTGACCAGGTGCACCCGGCGACGCGCCCGGCCGGCGAGGGCACCCCGGCCCAGGTGGTAGCCCCAGGTGGCCGGGGTCGGCGAGGCGCCCACCACGGCCACCGAGTCGGGCGCGAAGAGCGCCTCGAGCCGCCGGCTCACCGCGACCTCAACCCGCGGGCGATGACGAGCCGCTGAATGTCGGAGGTGCCCTCCTCGATCTCTTCGAGCTTCGCGTCGCGCATCCACTTCTCGGCCAGGAACTCCCGCGAGTAGCCCCACCCGCCGAGCGTCTGCACCGCGGCCCACGAGCAGAACATGGCCGCCTCCGAGGCGTGCAGCTTGGCCATCGCCGACTCGTTCGTGCTCGGCATTCCCGCGTCGAGCCGGCGCGCGGCCCGCCACACCAGCAGGCGGGACGCGTCGACCCGGGTGGCCATGTCGGCCAGGCGGAAGCCGACCGCCTGGTGCTCGATGATGGGCCGGCCGAACTGGGTGCGCTCTTTGGCGTAGGTGACGGCCAGCTCCAGACAGGCCCGGGCCAGACCGGTGGCCGACGCCGCGAGCACGGCGCGCGAGATGTCGAACGTGCGCATGAGACCGGTGAAGCCGTGCCCCTCCGGACCCAGGCGGTCCGACTGGGGCACGAAGACCTCGTCGAGGAAGACCTCGGTGTTGACGATGGCCCGCTGCCCCATCTTGCGCATCGGGGCACCGAAGGAGAGACCGGGCGCGTCGCGCTCCAGCAGGAACGCGGTGACCCCGCGGGAACGAAGCGCGGGGTCGAGGGTGGCGAAGATGACGTAGAACCGCGCGACGCCGCCGTTGGAGATCCAGGATTTCTGCCCGGTGAGCCGGTAGCCCCCGTCCACCGGGGCGGCGCGGGTGGCCACCGCGGCCGCGTCGGAGCCGACGCCGGGTTCGGTCACCGCGAGAGCGGTCATCGGCGGGTCGTCGGTGCACAGCGGCGTGAGCCAGTGTTGTTTCTGCTCGGGCGTGCCGAGTTCAAGCACCGGGTCGGCGAAGAAGCCACCCGACGTGAGCAGGTTGCCGATGCCGGCGTCGGCCGCGGAGAGCTCTTCCTGCACCAGACACTGGGTGAAGACGTCGGTGAAGCCGCCGCCGCCGTACTCGGCCGGCAGCATGAACCCGGTGATGCCGGCCCGGGCCGCGGCGCGCCACAGCTCCCAGGGCGTCTCGGTGTCGGCCTCGTCGACCGCGCGGGCGGCCGGGCGGATCTCGGCCGCGCCGAAGCGCCGGCACAGGTCGACGATGTCGCGCTGTTCGGGCGTGAGCGCGACCAGTTCGGTCGGCAGGCCGGCGGCGAACTCACCCACCGCGCACCCCCACCGGCTTCTTCCGAGATCTTGGATGATCCGCGGGCCTATGGCACCCGATATCATCCAAGATCTGGGAAGGGTCGAGGCGGGTCGCCGAGAACACGCCGGTCATCCGTCCCACCTCTCGGGCCACGCCAGTCAGGTACGCCGGGCCAGCCTGACTCACGACTCAGTGCGTGACTGTTCTACTACATGACGGGGCCACGCCGGAAGCGGCCGTGTAGCACGGGCGCAGCTGGCCGCGCTCGAGTCACACGAGGTGCCGCTGAACTTTCTCAACCCCCGCCTCGGCACACCGCTGGCCGAACAGCGACTGGTCGACCCCAAGGACGCGCTGCGGGCGATCGCCGCGTTCCGGCTCGCGCTGCCGCGGACGATCCTGCGCTTCGCCGGCGGACGCGAGATCACGCTCGGCGGGTGCAGACGCCAGCCCGTTGGTGCGACCGCTGCGGTGGTTCGCTCGCGGCTGGTGGGCACGAGGCCTGCGCGGTCGCGCGTACGCTCGAACCGCCGCGGTTCTGTCCACTGTGTCGTCGCCGGCTGACGGTGCAGGTGCTACCGGCCAGATGGACCGCCTATTGTGTCGAGCACGGCGCCACTACCAGCGTTCACCAAGAGCCCACCGATCATGAGCCGGCGGCCGCGACACGCCGTCGACAAGGAACGTAAGTTCATGATCGGCGCACGAAACGGAGGTCTCCATGGCATTGGTTCGGCGTAGCGTCGCGGTCGGCCGCGCCACCGTCCCCGGTTCCTTACCGGTCCCGCATCAGGCGCCGGCTCCGGGTGCGCATCCCTCCGCCAGCCCGGGCGCCGCGCCGGCGCCGGGCGAATCGGCCGCGGCCGCACCCAGCCAGCCGGCGCACGGGCTCGCCGTATTCGCCGGCCTGGGCCTGGCCGTCGCCGGCGGTCTCGGCGCCATGATGGTGGACATCATGGTGAACCCGCCGGTGTTCCGGGCCCAGGGTGGCATGTCGGTCTTCGCGGCCCTGTTCGTCTTCGCCGCCGCGGTGGAGCGCCTGCTCGAGCCGATCACCCGGTGGATGCCGGGCCGCGGCGAGCAGCAGCGCTACGAACAGGCCGTCGCCGACATGGAGAACGGCGTGCCGGGCGCGACCCAGGCCGTCGCCCAGCACAAGGCCGCGGTGGACCGGGCCCGCGCCTCCCGCGGCGTGCTCATGTGGGGCCTCGCCACCGGGGTGGCGACCGTGCTCTCCGCGGCCGGCGGCTTCTACCTCCTCCGGATGATCAATGTCGACCCGTCCGGCTGGTCGGTCGTGCCGCCGTGGCTGGACGCGTTGGTGACCGGCCTGGTCGTGGGCAGCGGGACCAAACCCCTGCACGACCTGATCAACCGCGTGCAGCGGCAGAACTCGGTCACCTCGACCCCGGTCTGACGGTCAGGCGGAGGACCGGATCACCAGGTGGGTGTCGAGCACCACCAGCGGGCCCGGCGTCACCTCGTCGCGGATGTGCGCCACCAGCAGCCGGGCCATCTCCCGACCCATCGCCTCGACCGGCTGGTGCACGGTGGTCAGCGGCGGGTCGGTCTGGCGGGCCAGCACCGAGTCCTCGAAGCCGACCAGCGCCACGTCGTCGGGGATGCGCCGCCCGTGCTCCTTGAGCACGCGCATGGCGCCGACCGCCATCAGGTCGGAGGCGGCGAAGATCGCGTCGAGCTCGGGGTGGCGGCCAAGCAGCGTACGCATCACGTCGGCACCGCTGGCCTCGGAGAAGTCGCCGTAGCCGACCCACGATTCGTCCAACCTCAACCCGGCCGCCCGCAGCGCCTGCCGGTAGCCGTTGAGGCGGGCCACGCCCACGCCCATGTCCTGCGGGCCGGCGATCGCCGCGACCCGTAGGCGGCCCAGCGACAGCAGGTGCTCGACGGCAGCCCGGGCGCCGCCGACGTTGTCGGCGTCGACGCAGCTGAACCGCCCGCCGGGCGGGTTGGTCTGGCCGCCCAACTGGCCGCCCAGCACGACCGGCAGGCCGCGGCCGGCGAGCAGACCCGGCAGCGGGTCATCGCCGTGCAGTGAGAGCAGCAGCACGCCGTCGACGTGTTGCGGGGTGAGGTGGTGCTCGACCCGTTCCCGTTCGGCCTTGGACTGGGCCATGGCCAACCACAGCTGCAGCGGCGTCTCCAGCAGCATCGAGCTGATGCCGCGGATGATGCCGGCGAAGAACGGCTCGCCGAAGACCCGCTCCTCGGACTCCGATACCACCAGCGCGACCGAGTCGGTGCGCTGCGTGACCAGGGCCCGGGCCGCGCGGTTGGGCACGTAGTTCAACTCGGCGATGGCCTGCTCCACCGCCGCCTTGGCCGCCGCCGAGACCTGGGGCGAGCCGTTCACCACCCGGGAGACGGTGCCACGCCCGACGCCGGCCTTCGCGGCGACCTCGTCCAGCGTGGGCCGCCCCGCGGAGCGGATGCGTTGGCTCGACCGCTGGATGGCCACAGTCTCCTCCGTGGGTGAAAGTCCCTACCGATTGTGCCCGGTCAGGACGGCACGGGCGCACCCGGTGGCGGGCCGTCGGCCAGGCCGTGCCTGTTGATCACATCGGCGTACCAGTGTGCGCTCGCCTTGGGCGTGCGGGTCTGGTCACGATAGTCCACATAGATCAGACCGAACCGCCGGGTGTATCCCCAGGCCCATTCGAAGTTGTCCAGCAGCGACCAGGCGAAGTAGCCCCGCAGCGGGACGCCGGCGGTGATCGCGTCCTGGCACGCGCCCAGGTGGGCGGCGAAGAAGGCCCGGCGGTCGGCGTCGTTGACCGAGCCGTCGGCGTCGCGGTGGTCGTCGAAGGCGGCGCCGTTCTCGGTGATGTAGATCGGCACCGGCGGGTAGTCGCGGTGCACCCGCAGCAGGATCTCGGTCAGGCCCGGTGCGTCGATCTCCCAGTCCATCGCGGTCACCGGCAGACCGCGCCGCACGAAGCGGACGCCCTCGCTGCCCGGCCACGGCGAGGACGGGTCGCCGTCCCGCCACGGCAACCGGCCGTCCGCCCCCGGCGGCGGAGCCGCCACCACATGCCGGCTGTAGTAGTTGACGCCGAGCATGGACAGCGGGGCCGCGATGACGGCGAGGTCACCGTCGCGGATGTGGCTCGTGTCGACGATCGGAGCGAGATCGTCGAGCACATCCTGCGGGTAGCGCCCGAGCAGCAACGGGTCGAGGAAGAACCGGTTCTGCAGCCCGTCGATGCGCCGGAGCGCCTCGCGGTCGGCCGGCGAGTCGGACGCGGTCGAGCCCGCGTACAGGTTGAGGGTGATGCCGATCTCGGCGTGGGCGAGCTGGGAGCGCACGGCCTCGACGGCGAGCCCGTGCCCCAGCATGAGGTGGTGCGCCGCCCGCACCGCCGCGGCCGGCTCGTGCCGGCCGGGCGCGTGCGCGCCGGAGCCGTAGCCGAGAAACGCCGAGCACCACGGCTCGTTCAGCGTGGTCCAGTGGCGGACCCGGTCGCCGAGCGCGCCGTGCACGAGCCCGGCGTACTCGGCGAAGCGGGCGGCCGTGTCGCGCGCCGGCCAGCCGCCGGCGTCCTCCAGCGGCTGGGGCAGGTCCCAGTGGTAGAGCGTGAGCCACGGTTCGATGCCGTGCCCGAGCAGCTCGTCGACGAGGCGCCGGTAGAAGTCCAGGCCGGCCGGGTTGGCCGGGCCGGCCCCGGCCGGCTGCACCCGTGACCAGGAGACCGAGAAGCGGTACGCGCGCAGACCCAGGCGCGCCATCAACGCCACGTCGTCGCGGTAGCGGTGGTAATGGTCGGTGGCGACGTGTCCGGTGTGGCCGCCGACGACGCGGCCGGGCGTCCCGCTGAACGTGTCCCAGATGGACGGTGTGCGCCCTTCGGCGGCGGCCGCTCCCTCGATCTGGTACGCGGCCGTGGACGCGCCGAAGAGGAAGCCGTCCGGGAATCGACGCACGCCGTTCGGGCTCGCTTGCGAAGCCCGCAGATCGTCGGCGACGGTCGCCTGAGCGTCAATGCCTCGGGAGGAAGTCACGCCTTAATAGCACCTTCCATGATGCCGCTGATGATCTGGCGGCCGAACACGATGAAGACGACGAGCAGCGGCACGGTGGCCACCGCGGTGCCGGCGAAGACCAGTGAGTAGTCCTGGTAGTAGCCGACCGAGAGCAGCCGCAGGGAGAGCTGGACGGTGGGGTTCTTGGAATCGTTGAGCACCACGAAGGGCCACAGGAAGTCGTTCCACGTCTGCATGAACGTGAACAGGCCCAGCACCGCCGCGGCCGGGCGCAGCGCCGGCAGCACCACGTTCCAGTAGATCCGGAACGTGGAACAACCGTCCATTCTGGCCGCTTCGATCAGCTCGTCGCTGATAGCCTCACTCGCGTACTGGCGCATCATGAAGATGCCGAAGCCGGTGACCAGGAACGGCACGATGACCGCCTGGAGATGGTTGTTCCACCCGAGCTTCACCATGAGCATGTAGAGCGGGATCAGCCCGAGCTGGGTCGGCACCATCATCGTGGCGATGATGATGAGCAGCAGCGCATTGCGGCCCCGGAAGCGCAGCTTGGCGAAGGCGAACCCAGCCAGCGACGCGAAGAACACGGTGGAGACGGTGACCGCAACCGCCACGATCGCGCTGTTGAGCAGGCCCATGGCGAAGTGGGCCTCGAAGTTCTGGAACAGGTTGCTGACGTTGCGGACGAAGTTGCCGCCCGGCGTCATCGGCGGTGGCACCGAGCCGATGACGTCGTTGGTGCGGGTCGCCACGATGAAGGTCCAGTAGATCGGAAAGAACGAGAGCAGGCCGGCGACCGTGAGCGTGAGGTAGGTCAACGGGCCGGCGTCCCAGATCCGGGTGCCGCCGCGGCGACGGCGGGCCGGTGACGAGCCCGGTTCGGGCGAGCGCCGCCGCGCCGGTTGCCTGGTCTGCTCGGCCATGTCAGGCACCC
>JBLNGJ010000665.1:0-4417 GCA_050264675.1 Micromonosporaceae bacterium | reverse complement strand
CGACCGCGACGCCGACCTGCGGCGGCAGGTCCGGGCTCTTGCGGTGCAGGTAGACCGCGACCGACCCGTCCAGCACCGCAAACCGGTTGACCACGAGCTTCTCACCGATCTTGGCCGAGGCGGCCTCGATGGTCTCGGCCACACCGTGCCCGTCGATGGTCGAGGCGAGCAGCGCGGCCACGTCGCCCGGCTTGGTGGCCGCGACGTGCTCGACCAGGCGCTGCGCGAGCGCAACGAAGTCGGCGTTCTTGGCCACGAAGTCGGTCTCGCAGTTCAACTCGAGCAGGGCGGCGCCGGAGTGGGCCACGAGCCCGTTCGCGGCCGTCCGGCCGGCCCGCTTGCCCACGTCCTTGGCGCCCTTGATGCGCAGGATCTCGATCGCCTTGTCGACGTCGCCCGCGGCCTCCTCCAGCGCCTTCTTACAGTCCATCATTCCGGCGCCGGTGAGGTCGCGCAGCTTCTTGACGTCAGCGGCAGTGAAGTTCGACATTGCTCTCTCTCGCTTGCTGGGTGTGTGATCAGCTCTCTTTCGGCGCGGCCTCGCGTCAGCCCTCTCGGCGCCGTCCGCGCGTCAGCTCTCTCGGCGCGCTGTGATCTCAGCTCTCGACGGCCGCCGACTGGGCCTCGGTACGCTCGGCCTGGGCCCGGCCCTCGAGCAGCTCCCGCTCCCACTCGGCCAACGGCTCGTCCGTGCCGACCTGACCGGGCTCGGGCTTCTCATCGGTACGCAGCGCCTTGCCCGACCGCGCGATCAAGCCGTCCGCGACCGCGTCGGCGACGACCCGGGTGAGCAGGGCGGCGGAGCGGATCGCGTCGTCGTTGCCCGGGATCGGGAAGTCGACCTCGTCCGGGTCGCAGTTGGTATCGAGCACCGCGATGACCGGGATGCCGAGCTTGCGCGCCTCGTCGACGGCGATGTGCTCCTTCTTCGTGTCGACCACCCAGATCGCCGCCGGCACCCGCTGCATGTCGCGCAGGCCGCCGAGCGTACGGGTGAGCTTGACCTTCTCGCGCGCGAGCTGCAGGGTCTCCTTCTTGGTGTAACCCTGGGCCGCGCCGGTCTGCTCGATCGACTCCAGCTCCTTCATCCGCTGCAGTCGCTTGTGGACGGTCTGGAAATTGGTCAACATGCCGCCCAGCCAGCGGTGGTTCACGTACGGCATGCCCACTCGCGACGCCTGCTCGGCGATCGCCTCCTGGGCCTGCTTCTTGGTGCCGACGAACATGATGCTGCCGCCCTCGGCGACGGTGTTGCGCACGTAACGGTAGGCCTTGTCGATGAAGTCGAGCGTCTGGCGCAGGTCGATGATGTAGATCCCGTTGCGCTCGGTGAAGATGAACCGCTTCATCTTCGGGTTCCACCGCCGGGTCTGGTGCCCGAAGTGGACGCCGCTCTCCAGCAGCTGGCGCATGGTCACGATGGCCATGGTGGATGGTTCTCCTTATGCTCCCTGGTTGTTGCGGGGCGCCGGCTGGCGCCCCGCCCTGGCGCCCGTGACTGGCCGGAGTGGCTCGGGCATCGAGGATGCTCAAGACCAGGGAGGCCGTCGCCCCGCGGCTTGAGGCCGTGGAGAGGGCACGCGAGGTCGGCCACACAAGGTGACCGCCAGCGATCAGTGTACGCACTCGCCAGCCGGAGCCGACGCATGGCCGGCTCGGGTGCGTTGACCCGAGCCCGCCCCGGGGCGCCAGCCGGGGCGCTGACCGACCCCGCCCGGGCGCCGGCTGGGCACTGACCCGACCCCACCTGGGGCGCTGATCCGACCCCGACAACCGCCTAAACCGGACGATAGCGGGCAGTAACTCACGGGCTCTTGGGGCACATTCGCCGAATGCGCCCCTACGCCTTCGGCGGAGAGGGCTCATTTCTGAAACTTGCCCCGTTGAGTCCGGTCGGCTTCCCGGCCAGCCGGTTTAGCTGATCGCGAGCCCGGAAGCGATGAGGAGTGCGAACGCCACCAGGAGGTAGGCCAACGGCGGCCGGGCCCAGGTGCGGAAACCGAGCTGCTCGGCGGCGTACGCGGCGCCGGTGATCAGCCCGTAGAGGCCGATCACCAACAGCGGCACGGCGCTGAGCGCCAGGCAGCTCGCGATCACGCCGGCGATGGAGAAGACCTTGCCGAACGCGGCGATCGCGAGCGCCCGAACCAGCAGCAGGCTCGCCCCGGCCGCCGGGATCATGAGAAGTATCGCCACACCCGGACGGCGCGCGCGGTAGACGTTGTTGGTCCGCACCGGCGGACGCATCGCGCCCGCCCGGTCCATCGGCGGCCCCGATCGCAGCGACGACACCTCGGCGGCCGCCGCCCGGAACCGGGCCGCCTCCTCCGGGGAGAAGAGCGGCTCGCCGGAGCGGGCGCCGATCACCTGCCGGGTCGGCAGGTCGCCGGACTCCGGGTCGGTCTCGTCCAGCGGCGCGGCAGGCGCGGGCGTGTCCGGTTCTTCGGCCGGCTTGGCCGCCCGACGGCTGCGAGGTTGGTCCACGATCTCGCACGGTAAGCGACACACCGCACCTACCGCTACCCTTCCGGGAGCCAATGTCCTCTTTGGCGGTGTCCTCTTTGGCGGCCGGCGGCTCTTGGCGGCCGCCAGCTGGGCGGCCGGCAGCTTGGCGGACGCCGGTCTTCGCGGCGCCGGAGGTGACGGCCATCGCTGCGCCGGGCCCCGATCAGATCCGATCATTGACCTAGTGCCCATCGACCCGTCGTCCCCACCAATCGACGAACGCCTGGCCCGCATGTTCGAGCAGTTCGCCGAGCACGAGTTCCGCGGCACCTCGCCGGTCTACACCACGCTCGCCTTCGCCTGCGCCGAGGACGCCCGGCTGGCCCGGCCGCTGCTCGCGGCGCCGGCCCGGCAGCGTCGCGCGCTGCTGCTCTTCGCGGCCGGTCAGTACCTGCTGCGCACGGTCGCCCGGGGGCACCGGTTGGCCGAGTACCTCCCGGTGCTCGGCGGCGACCGACCGGTCGACGCCGGCCTGGTACCGGCCTTCGCCGACCTCCTCGCCCAGCACGAGCATGAGGTGGCGCGGCTCTGCGCGACGCGAACCACCCAGACCAACGAGGCGGCCCGCTCGGCTCTGCTGCGCCCCGCGTTCGGGCGCACGGCCGAACTCATCGGGCACCGGCCGCTCGGGCTGATCGAGCTCGGCACCAGCGCCGGGCTGTTGCTGCTGCCGGAGCGCTACGGGTACCGCTTCGTCGACGACGCCGGCGTCGCGCGCCGCTATGGCCGACCGGACGCGCCGGCGCCGCTGGTCTTCTCCTGCGCCGTCAGTGGCGGCTGGCCCGAGCCCGTGGGCGTCGACGCGACGATCGGATCTAGGGCCGGCGTCGACCTCAACCCGGTGCGCAGCGACGACCCGGACGCGGTCGCCTGGCTGCGCTCCTGTATCTGGCCCGAACAGGTCGACCGGCTGGGCCGGCTGGACGCGGCCTTGACCGAGGTGGCTGCGGTGCGGCCCCGGCTGGTCGCCGGTGACCTGGTGGAGACCGTACCGTCGCTCGTGTCCAGTGTGGACGCTGCCGCGGTGCCGGTGGTCTTCACCTGCCACGCGCTGACCTACCTGCCGGGGGCGCGGCAGCGGCAGCTCGCCGCCGTGCTGGCCGACCTCGGCCGCCAGCGCGACCTCGTCGTGGTGCTCAACGAGGGCGCTGACTGTGGGATCCAGCTCTTCGCGCCGGACGCCCCGGCGCCACCACCCGGGCCGACACTGGCCGTGCTCACCGTGGTCTCCTGGCTGGATGGGCGTGGCTCGGTCGAGGCGCTGGGCCTGACCGGGCCGCACGGTACGTCGATCGCCTGGCAACCCCGGGCGTACGCCCATCACCCGCCCGCGTGAGCCACCATCCGCCGGCGCACGCCCATGGCGAAGCGGCGATCATCAACGGTTCGCGTGGGTGGCTTGAACTCAGCCGAGCTCGTCGTCGACGTAGCACCAGCGCCACCGTTCGCCGGGTTCGTAGGAGCGCACGACGGGGTGGCCGGTCTCGGTGAAGTGGGCGGTGGCGTGCCGCCACGGTGAGGAGTCGCAGCAGTTCACGCGTCCACACGCCAGGCACAGCCGCAGGTGAACCCAGTCGGTGGTGCCCTGAGCAAGGCAGGCCTGGCAGCCTTCGGTGGTCTGCGGTTCGGGTTCGTCGGCCTCGGCCAGGTGTGCGCAGCTCATGCCTCGGCGCTCCGCTGCATCATCGACTCCTCCAGATCCATGTCGCGCTGCGCGCGCACCAGCACCTCTTCCGGGATGCGACCGGCGTCGCGAGCGGTGCGGAAGACCTCCCGCTCGGCCTCCAGCATGTGCCGGCGCAGCCGCACGTACGCCTGCGACGGCGTCTCCCGCGACCCGCCCAGCCGCTCCCAGGCGGTGTTCGAGCGTAGCTCGGTGAGGCGGCGCAACCGCTCCACCACCTCCGGCGGG
>JBLNGJ010000664.1:0-6330 GCA_050264675.1 Micromonosporaceae bacterium | reverse complement strand
GCCGCCTGGTTGAGGCGATCAAGCACGGCACCACGACCGCCACGGTCGACTCGGTGGCGCTGGCCATCCTCGGTTTCGTGGTGGTGCAGGCGGTGCTGATGCGGTTCGCCACCTTCGCGTCGGCCGCGCTCGGCGAGCGGGTCCTCGCCCGGCTGCGGGAAGACTTTGTCGACCGGGTGCTCGCGATTCCACTCTCGACGGTGGAGCGGGCCGGCACCGGCGATCTGCTCACCCGTACGTCGCGCGATGTCGGCTCGCTCTCGCACACCGTGCGGTTCGCGCTGCCGGAGATCCTCATGGCCATCGTGGCCACCTCGCTCACGGTCGGCGCGCTCGTCCTCGTCGGCCCACTGCTCGCGTTGCCGTGCGTGGTCGGCATCCCGGCGATCTACGTCGGCGTACGGTGGTACCTGCGCCGAGCTCCCCAGGCCTACCTGCGGGAGAACGCCGCCTACTCCGACATCACCGACGGGTTGGCCGAGACGGTTCAAGGCGCCCGTACGGTCGAGGCGCTGGGCCGGCAGCAGCGCCGCGCCGAGCGCACCGACACCGACATCCGGCGTTCGTACGCGGCCGAGCGCTACACGCTCTACCTGCGCACCGTCTTCTTCCCGACGATGGAGGTCGGCTATCTGTTGCCGGTCGTGACCACCCTGCTCATCGGCGGCTGGTACTACACCGAGGGCTGGGCCACGCTGGGCCAAGTCACCGCGGCGACGCTCTACGTCCAGCAGGTCATCGACCCGGTCGACCGGCTGCTGTCCTGGCTGGACGAGCTGCAGGTCGGCGGGGCGTCGCTGGCCCGGCTGATCGGGGTCGCCAACTCACCTCAGCCGGCAGTTCCGGCCCGTCCGGTCGCAGCGGTGACGGTCCGCGAGCCGGCGGTGGCGGAGCCGATGGGCGAGCGACTCGAGGCGGCCGACGTCCATTTCTCCTACGTGGACGGTCGCGAGGTGCTGCACGGGGTCTCGCTCGCCGTCGCGCCCGGCGAACGCCTCGCCGTCGTCGGCCCGTCCGGCGCCGGCAAATCCACGCTGGGCCGCCTGCTCGCCGGCATCCACCGGCCCGACCACGGCTCGGTGCGCATCGGCGGCGTCGAGCTCACCGATCTGCCCCTCGCGCAGCTGCGTGGTCATGTCGCGCTGGTCACCCAGGAGCACCACATCTTCCTCGGCACCCTGCGCGACAACGTCGCCCTGGCCCGGCCGGGCAGCGGCGACGCGCAGGTGCGGGCGGCGCTGGCCGCGGTCGACGCGCTGGAGCCGGCCGAACAGCTGCCGGACGGGCTCGACACGATGCTCGGCCCCGGCCACCATGCGGTCTCGCCGGCGTACGCGCAGCAGATCGCCCTGGCCCGGCTGGTCCTGGCCGACCCGCACACGCTCGTGCTCGACGAGGCGACCTCTCTGATCGACCCGCGGGCGGCCCGGCACCTGGAGCGCTCGCTCGCGGCGGTGCTGCAGGGCCGCACGGTCATCGCGATCGCGCACCGGCTCTTCTCGGCGCACGACGCCGACCGGGTCGCGGTGGTCGAGGACGGGCGGATCACCGAGCTCGGCTCGCACCATGAACTGGTGGCGGCGGACGGCGCCTACGCCGCCCTCTGGCACTCCTGGCAGAGCCCGACCCGGGACTCCCGGCTCCCGGTGGGGTGAGGCGCACGATCCGGTCGACGCCAGCGACCGGATCGCCCCGGCCGTCGCGGTTGGACGTGAGCACCCACAGCGCGCCGTCCGGGGCCACGGTCACCGCGCGCAGCCGCCCGAACTGGTCGGCCAGCAGGGCCTCGGCACCGCGCCCGTCCAGGCCGATGCGGTAGAGCTTCGTGCCGCGCAGGCAGGCCATGTAGACCCGGTCGCCGGCGATGGCGATGCCGCTCGGCGAGGCGTCCGAGGTGTTCCAGGTGGCCACCGGGTTGATGAACCGGGCATCATCGCCCATTCCCTCGACCTCGGGCCAGCCGTAGTTGCCACCCGCGCGAATGCGGTTGAGCTCGTCGTAGCGGTTCTGACCGAACTCCGACGCGTACAGCTGCCCAGCGGAGTCCCAGGCGAGACCCTGGACGTTGCGGTGCCCGTACGAGTAGACCGGTGAGTTGCCGAACGGGTTGCCCGGCGCCGGCTGCCCGTCCGGGGTGATCCGGAGGATCTTCCCGCCCAGGTTCGTGCGGTCCTGGGCGCGTCCGCGCTCCGCCGCATCGCCGGTTCCGGCGTAGAGCATGCCGTCCGGGCCGAACGCGATCCGCCCGCCGTTGTGGTTGCCGGCCTTCGGGATGCCGGTGAGGATCGGCTGCGGCGCCTCGCCCAGGTGCAGGCGGGCGATTCGGTTGTCGTTGGCGGCGGTGTAGTAGACGTAGACCCATCGGTCGGTGGCGTACTGCGGGGAGACGGCGATGCCGAGCAGGCCGCCCTCGCCGCCCGGTTCCACCTCGGTGAGCTGCTGCACCGGCGTGACTGCTCCGGCCGGCGTCACCGAGAGAATGCGCCCGGTGTTGCGCTCGGTGACCAGCGCGGTGCCGTCGGGCAGGAACGCTATGCCCCACGGGATCTGCAGGTTGCTGGCGATCGTGCGGATCGCGGTGTCCGACACCGGAACCCGGGTGCCGCCGGACACGCTCGGGTGGGTCAAGATGAGCCCGAAGTGGGCGGCGAGCCAGATCCCGACCCCGATGACGAGGGCCAGCCCACCCGCGACCACGGCGACCACCCGGCGATTCATGAAGCTTCCTCCCCTGTGGAGTTTCTCGATGCGTGCGACCGCGCCTCGTGTGTGGCGACGATGGGCGCCACGATCGCGCCGGTGAGCCGGATCAGATCGGCCGGCGGGAGCTCGACCTGCAGCCCGCGCCGGCCGGCACTGACATAGATGGTGGAGAACCCGGTGGCTGACGCATCGATCACCGTGGGCAGAGACCGGCGCTGGCCGAGCGGACTGATGCCGCCGCGCACGTAGCCGGTGGTGCGCTCGGCCACCGCCCGGTCGGCCAGCGTGGCCCGCTTGCCGTGGGCCGCCGTAGCCAGCGCCTTGAGGTCCACCTCCCCGGTGACCGGCACGACCGCGACGGTCAGCCCACCATCGACCTCGGCGACGAGCGTCTTGAACACCCGCGCCGCGGGCACGCCCAGGGCGCGGGCGACGACGGCGCCGTAATTCGGCGTCGTGACATCGACCGCGTACGGGTGCAGGCGGTGTGTCACGTTCTCGCGCGTGAGCAGCGTGGTCGCCGGGGTGCTCGGTACGGGCACGTTCGCAGGCTACCTGTGGGCCCGGGCGAGCAGCGCGGTCGGTGCGTCGGCGACCCGGGTCAGGATGAGGGTGGCGCTCTGTGATCCGTCGAGGCGCAGCTCGCGGCGCAGCCGGTCCGGGTCCACGTCCAGCCCTCGTTTCTTGATCTCCAACGTGCCGATGCCGCGCGAGCGCACCGCGGCCCGGAGCCGCTTGAGTCCGTACGGGAGCCGTTCGAGCACCTCGAACCCACGCCCGAACGGCGTCGGTTGCGCAGCGTCGGTGAAGACGTAGGCGATGCGCGGGTCGGCCAGCGTGCCCCCGATGGTGGCGGCGAACTCGGCCACCAGGTGCGCGCGCACGACCGCTCCGTCGGGGTCGTAGACGTGGGCTCGCACGGGGCCGACCGGCGCCGCCGCGTCGCCGCTGCCGGTCAGCTCGTCGGCCTCGAGCTCGCCCCGCCGCACGCTGGCCCGCCGGGGCACCGTCGCCAGTGGACCGCACCACAGGGCCGCCTCGACCACCGTGCCGTCCACGCTGACCCACTCGGCCTCGGCCCCGGTCGGGATGAGCGCGTGGTCGAACCCGGGCGCGAGCTTGAGCACGGTTGCCGGCACCCGCCGGGGCAGCTGCGCCACGAACGACCACGGCGGGGAGAACGCCCGCGGGTCGAAGACTCGCTGGCCCGGCCGGCCGCGCCGGGCCGGGTCGCAGAATATGCCATCCACTGTCGACAGATCGGCGGCCGTGGCATCGGCCCGGTCGACCCGTAGCCGTTCGGTCAGCCCCAGTGCGGCCGCGTTCGCGGCGGCGCACGCGGCGGTGAGCGGGTCGACCTCGACCGCGCTCACGCGCAGCCCGGCCCGGGCGAACGCGATCGCGTCCGCGCCGAGGCCGCAGCCGAGGTCGGCGACGTGCGCCACCCCGGCCTCGGCCAGGCGCTGCGCCCGCCGCCGGGCGACGACCGACCGGGTCGCCTGCTCCAGGCCGGCCCGGGTGAACCACAGCCGGTCCGCGTCCGGGCCGAACTTGGCCCGGGCCGCCCGGCGCAGCCCGGCCTGGGTCAGCGCGGCGGCGGCGAGGTCAGCCGCGAACCCCGCTCGCCGCAGCGTGGCCGCCGCGGCGAGCGGCTCCGATCCGGCCAGCTCATGCGCGGCCGCGAGCGCCGCCGCACCCTCGGCCGTGTGCAGCCGGGCGAGCTGGTCGAGATCCACCCGGTGATTCTCCGCCCGGCTCGGGGTGGCACCAAGGTGTCATAGGCAGGGTGGTGTCACGGGCAGGGTGGTGTCACGTCGGTGTGCTCGGTGATGGCGTGCTTCTGGCCCAGGAACTGGTTTACCACGCGGATGGTGTAGTTGAGCCCGTCGGAGTTGTAGACCCGCACGTAGGTCGAACCCATGGCGCCATCGGTGCAGGTCGAGTAGTTCTCCGGCGGGGTGTAGTGGGTGAAGTAGTCGACCTCGTTCTGGTTGGCCAGGATCAGCATTCGCGGCCGGTTGCCGTCCTGCCAGGCCTTGATGAACGCCTTGACGTAGTCCACGGCGTTGTTCGGGTACTTGGTGCCCTGGAACGTCACGCCACTGATCGCATGGGCACTGCCGAGCAGCGAGTTGGTCACCTGGAGCACGATCGCGTCACCGTCGGCGTTGAAGAACTCGCAGAATGTCGATCCGGCGGCGCCATTGCAGGTGTGGTAGGTCCAGGTCTGGTTGGGCGGGCCGGGGATCTCGATGATCTGCTCCTGCACCTGTGGCGTGGTGAGGTCGCCCAACCAGTCGAGTTGATGCTGCTTCCACGCCGCGAGAGCCGACTCGGCGTACGCGCGGGCCGTCTTGGGGAACTCGTCGGTCGCCGGGGTGGCCGCTGGGGTGGTGGTGGCAGCCGTGGTGGCGGACGGGCTCGACCCGACCGCCTGTCCACCAGGATTGTCGGACGGTGCGCCGCGCTTGCCGCAGCCAGCCGGCAGCAGCGCGATCGCCGCCGCGAGGGTGAGGGCGATCACTCGGGGTCGGGGCATGCCGGGCACAGTAGGCGCCGGCTCACCCACCGCCCTGTCTTGGTCGGAAAGCCGTCACTAGCTAGGCGGCGCACCCCGTCGTGCAGCCGGCCTTGATGGCATTGGCCTTGCCGCCGGGACTCTTGAGCACCTTGAACTCGTAGCTGCGGCCGAGGTCGCCGCCGAGACCGCTGACCATGACCCGGTCGTACGTGCCGTCGATGCCGAAGGCGGCCGTCGTGTACGACTGGATCGCGGTGCCCTGGCCGACGAAGTAGTTCTTGATGTTGGTGCTCGACAGGCGGGCCATCCGCTGCTGGTTGCCGGTCTGCCACGCGGCGAGGAACGTGCCGACGTAGCTGGCCGCGTCGCCCGGGTACTGGGTGCGGTCGAGGTTCGCCTGGGTCACCGCAGTCGGGTGGCCGAGCTGGAGGTCGGTGACCCGTACCACACTCTCGTCGCCGTTGACGTTGCGCCAGGTGCAGTCGGTGGTGCCGGAGGTCTCGCCGGGCGCGCACCTGATATAGGTCCACTGCGAGTTCGGATAGCCGCCGATGCCGTTGGACGTGTCTTTGATCTGCTGCACGGCGGACTGAGTGGCGAGCAGCCCGATCCGGTTGTAGTCCTTGGTGCCCCAGGCCTTGAGCAGCTCGCTCGTGTACGACTTGGCGTCGGACGGGAACGTGATGCCGGCTGTGGTCGATGCCGCGGTCGGGGTGGTGGCGCCGGGGCTCGGCGTACTCGATCCGCTCGGTGCGCCGCCGATCTGGCCGTTGCCCCCGCCGCCGCCGTTCGTGGGTGACTTCGGGGCGCAGCCGGCCACTCCGCCGAACACACCGGCGATCAGCGCCACCACCAGCAGCAACTTGGCTGGTTTCTCCCGCAAGCTTCGAGTAACTACCTTGTGCCGACGCCGCGTCCCGGCCATGACGCCTCCTCAACCGGTCCGCGGAGATCCACCGCGGGCACCGTGCCCGGAGACTACGACGTGGCCTGTGGCAATGATCGCGTACGTCGGAAAGCCGACCGGCCCGTACCGCGCTCCGGCCCCAGCCCCCCGCCCCCGGCTCCCCGCCCCCGGCTCCCCGCCCCCGGCTCCCCGCCCCCGG
>JBLNGJ010000663.1:0-2608 GCA_050264675.1 Micromonosporaceae bacterium | reverse complement strand
ATCCGCACGACCCGCGCATCGTCCGCCAGATCGAGACGTACTTCCAGCAGCGTGCCATTGCCGGCGGTAACTTCAGCCACCTGCGGCCCGCCAGCACCCTGCTACGTGAGCAGGTCACGATGGTCCCGAAGATCAGCAATGCGACTCTCGCCGCGGCGGAGCAGTTGATGATCCGGCTTAATGGGCTGCTCACGTGAGACCCGACGAGTTCTACATCGACCACGAGGATCCGGTGTTCGGGGGAACCAGCAGACTGCTCAATATCGACCTGATCACGGCGCTGCGAGCCAGACCAGTCGAGGGACGCGGAGACGTCGAGGTGGCTGCCGGGTTGGCCTGGCTGGTCCACGACGACCTGGAACGGTTCGGCACCGGTGGCGGAGAGGGGATGCCCGAGCCGCAGATGCGCGAGGCCATCCTTGCCCTGCGCGCCGTTGTCGGCCGGGTCGGTATCACCGACTTCAACCCGCCGTTTCGGGACTACAGCACGTTTAAGAACCACTGGCTGCGCAACAACTGCCGCCACTCCTACCAGGCCCGCCGGAACCTGCTCAACGACCTCTTCGACCCTCTGCACACGCGTCTGACTGACCTCGAGACGCGGTCGCTAACCTCCACGCTCGCCGATCCGATCAGCCCGCGGCCGATCACCGGGTGGGCGCGCGTCGACGCCGAACTGGCGGAACTGCGCCGACACTTCCAGATAGCCCGCACCGACCAGGACTACCGAAACGTCGGCAACGACTGCGTCATCGTCATCGAGGCGCTCAGTGCCCACGTGTACGACCCGAAGATCCACCTGGCCGACGGCGACGAGGAACCCCCCCGTCGCGATGACCAAGGTCCGTATCGAGCGGTTCATCGAGGTTGCCAGCCCCGGACCGGACAACGCAGAGCTGCGCAGGCATCTCGGCCACCGACGTGATCGGCTTCGTGCGCTGACGGCCGTGGGCGGGATCAGGTGGTTCACGGTTGTCGATATTGCCGATTGTGTATCGGTCGGCCGATAATGCTCCCGGCGGGCGACCAGCCTGCCGGCTCGACCACGGGGCGGGGCTGCTGACCACCGTGGCCGCCGGTCCACCGAGCCAGCCCAGGGCGGAGCGGCTGCCATCTGGTCGCGACCGCCCCGACACCGTGTCTGGAGCCGCTCATGCGATCGCACAAAGCTCGATTCCTCCGGATTCCCGTGCTGCTGGGCCTCGCCGTGGTCGCCGTCGTCGCGGTGACGGCACCGGCGTCGGCGTCGGCGGACCGCGCCACCGCAAGCGCCTCGCCGGCCCTCGCCGTGACACCTTCCCTGAACGCGACCATCAGGCTGAGCAACTGCTCGGCGTCGTTGGTCCGCTACCCGACCTCGGTGAGCACCGACCGGGCGATGATGCTGACCGCCGGCCACTGTTACGAGGGCGGCTTCCTCGCCGACGGCCAGGTGTTGTTCGACCAGCCGAGCACCCGGTCCGGCACGCTCCTCAACAGCTCCGGCACCGCGGTGGCGACGGTGCGCGCCGAACGGATCATCTATGCCACCATGACCGGCACCGACGCCCTGCTCTACCGGCTCGACCAGAGCATCGCGACGATCCAGACCAACACCGGCATCAGCCCGCTGACCATCTCGGCCTCCCACCCGGCCACCGGTATCAGCATGTTCATCCCGTCCGGCTACCACTCCCAGATCTGGAACTGCAGCATCAACGGGTTCGCCGAAACGGTCCGCGAGTCCCAGTGGACCTGGCACGACTCGATCCGCTACAGCATGCCCTGCCAGGTCATTCCCGGCACCTCCGGATCGCCGGTGGTCGACACCTCCTCCGGCGAGGTCGTCGGCGTCAACAACACCATCAATGAAAACGGCCAGATGTGCACCCTGAACAACCCGTGCGAGGTGCTGTCGGACGGCACCACAGTCGCCACCCTCAACCAGGGCTACGGCCAGCAGACGTACTGGTTCAACACCTGCCTGACCGCCGCCCGCACGATCGACCTGAGCATCCCCGGCTGCTTGCTCACCGGAGCCACCGGCGGCGGTGGAACGACCATTTACAGCGACACCTTTGAGACGGCCACCGGTTGGACGGCCAACCCGCTCGGGACCGACACCGCCACCGGCGGGCAGTGGGTGCGCGGTGACCCAGCCGGCACCAGTTCCGGCGGCGTCACGTTGCAGCTCGGCGCGACCGTCAGCGGCACCAACGATCTCGTGACCGGCGCGCCCGCTGGCAACTCCGCGAGTTCGTTCGACGTCGACGGCGGCAACACCACCATGCAGTCGCCCGCCATCACTCTGCCGTCGACCGGCACGCTGACGCTGCGGTTCTCCTGGTATCTGGCGCACACGAGCAACGCCACCAGCGCCGACTTCTTCCGCGTCCAGATCGTCGGGTCGTCCAGCACGACGACCGTGTTCACCCAGGCCGCGACGGGGGGCAGCCGGGCCGGGTCGTGGGCGGTCGCGACGGCCAACCTGACCAGCTTCGCCGGCCAGACGATCCGGATCCGGGTCGAGGCGGCCGACGCGTCCTCTTCCAGCCTCATCGAGGCCGGTGTGGATGACGTGAGCATCACCCGGGCGTAAGCCACCATCCGATGGAGTACGCCGGCGCGC
>JBLNGJ010000662.1:0-3258 GCA_050264675.1 Micromonosporaceae bacterium | reverse complement strand
GTTCTTCACCGCGCCGGAGTCGACCCCGAGCAGCAGCGCGACGAGGGAACCGGCGCCGACCATCTGGGCGAGCAGGTAGAAGATCGAGACGACCACCGTGGAGGTCGCCGCGGCCGTGCGGACCGGGCGCTGCTTCATCCGGTAGGCGAGCTGGTCGGCCATCGTGTAGCGGCCGGAGTTCCGCAGCAGCTCGGCGACGAGCAGCAGGGCCACGAGCCAGGCGACCAGGAAGCCGATCGAGTAGAGGAAGCCGTCGTAGCCGTAGAGCGCGATCGCGCCGGAGATTCCGAGGAAGGACGCGGCGGACATGTAGTCGCCGCCGATTGCCAGGCCGTTCTGGAAGCCGCTGAAGGAACGGCCGCCGGCGTAGTAGTTCGCCGCGCCGGAGCCCTGCCGGCTGGCCCAGATCGTGATCCCCACGGTCAGCAGCACGACCGCGAGAAAGAGGACGGTGGTCAGGGTCTGGGTGCTCACTTGCCGACCTCCTCGTTGTAGCGCTGCTCGAGGCGGCGGGCGAGCGGGTCGAGCGACTTGTTGGCGTGCCGCGCGTAGAGCCACGCGATGCCGAAGGTCGAGACGAACTGGAGCAGGCCGAAGACCAGGGCCACGTTGATGTTGCCGAACAGCTTCGTGTCCATGAAGCCGGTCGCCCAGTTCGACATCACGACGTAGAGGAGGTACCAGACCAGGAACGCGACGGTCCACGGGATCGCGAAGCGGCGGTATCGGTTCCGCAGCTCGTAGAAGTCCTCACTGGCGTGCAGGTGTTCGTAGATCACGTGACCAGACGTCTGGTGGGGCGTCTTGGTCTGCTCGTCAGCCATGGGGATTCACCTCTTTCTGGGGTGAGCCGACGGACCGCAGTCGGGTACGGCGGCAGTGCTGCTGTGACCCGCGTCACGGTAGGGAAGAGCGCGTCGGGCGCGCGACGGGTCCGATTCGCCGCTGCGACGAGTGGCGACCACCGGTCGACGTACGGCGGGAATCACGCGACGAACGGTCGGGTGCTGTGCCCAGGTAGGGGACGGGGCCGAGCGAGGGGTCAGAGCGGGTACGGGCCGCGGTCGAGCTGGACCGCCTCGGGGGTGTGCAGCCGGACCATCGTCCGGGACAGGTGCACCGGGAGCCGCCTCGGCGTGAGCAGGGAGGCGACGACCATGGTCACGAAGGCCGTCGGCACCGTCCAGGCGGCCGGGTGGGACAGCAGCGCTCCGGCCCAGCCGGTGTGGGTGTGGTGGAGCAGTGTGTCGACGACGGCGGCTCCGGACAGGGCGCCACCGACGACCATGCCGACGATGGCGCCGACGTCGGTCAGCCGGCGCCACCAGATGCCGAGCAGGAGCAGGGGGCAGAACGTCGACGCAGCCACGGCGAACGCCAGACCCACGGCCCGCGCGACGCCGACCCCCTCGGCGGTGACCGCCAGGGCCAGGGGTACGACGACCGCCACGACCGCCGCGGCCTGGAAGGACCGCACGCCCCGGAAGCGGCGGCCCATCACGTCCTGGCTCAGGACGCCGGCGACCGCGATCGTCAGACCCGAGGAGGTGGACAGGAAGGCGCCGAAGGCCCCGGCCGTGATGAGGGCCGAGAGGAGGTCCCCGCCGAGGCCGCCGACCATCCGGCCGGGGAGCTCGAGGACCACGGTGTCGGTGCTTCCCGAGACGATCAGGTCCGAGGCGTACAGGCGCCCGAGCGCGCCGTACACCGGAGGGATCACGTAGAACAGCCCGAGCAGGCCGAGCACCACGAGCGTCGTGCGCCGCGCCGCCCGGCCGTCGGGGTTCGTGTAGAACCGCACCACGACGTGCGGCAGGCCCATCGTGCCGAGGAACGTCGCGATGATGATCGAGTAGGTCGTGTAGAGCGGGTGGCCGCTCGACGAGGCCAGCGGCGAGGACCACAGGTCCTGGACCCGCCCAGGTGAGACCACGCCGGCAGGGGAGACCGCCCCGTCGCCGCTCCACACGGCGAGCAGGAACATCGCGGGCAGGAGCAGAGCGGTCAGCTTGAGCCAGTACTGGAAGGCCTGGACGAAGGTGATGCTCCGCATCCCGCCGGACATCACGTTGACCAGGACCACCAGGGCGACGAGCGCCCCGCCGACCCACCCGTCGACCCCGGCCACCGTGCCCAGGGCCAGGCCGGCGCCCTGGAACTGGGGCATCAGGTAGAGCCAGCCGATGGTCACCACGAGCACCGAGGAGACCCATCGCACCGAACGAGACTCCAGTCGTCCCTCCGCGAAGTCGGGCAGGGTGTAGGCGCCGGAGCGACGCAGCGGCGCGGCGACCAGCACCAGGAGGACGAGGTAGCCCGCCGTCCAGCCGACGGGGTACCACAGCATCTCGGTTCCGAAGGAGAGCACCAGGCCGGCGATGCCGAGGAAGGACGCGCCGGAGAGGTACTCCCCGCTGATCGCCGAGGCGTTGAGGGCCGGCCGGACCGTGCGCGAGGCGACGAAGAAGTCGCTCGTGGTGCGCGAGAACCGCCAGCTGTAGGCCCCGATGGCCAGGGTCGCGACGGCAACGACCGCGACGGCGGTGACGCCGTAGGAGGTGTTCACCGGGCCACCCACGGGGCGGTCCTCACGGCCGCTCCACGATGTCGGCGAAGTCGCGCTCGTTGCGCTCGGCGGCCCTCACGTAGAGCCAGCCGAGGGCCAGGAGCACGGGGTAGACGGCGAAGCCAAGGAGCACCCACGCGAGCGGCATGCCGAGGAAGCGCACCTCGACGAGGCCCGGGAACAGCCAGTAGGACAGCGGCAGACCTCCGACGAGCACCACGAGCGCCACGATCACGATCGCCGCCAGGCGCAGCTGCGCCCTGAGCAGCGAGCTCATGTAGATCTCCCCGAGCTGGGTCTGGGCGTCGATCTCGGAGGCCACCTTGACCATGCGCGGGCGGCCCGCCGCGGTGCGGGGACTCGTCACCCGGACCCGTCGTGGAGGGTTGCCGCTCTCGGGGGTCATGGCCGCGAGCTGCTCCCGGGGCGTGCCCGGCGCACCAGGAGGTCACGGAGCTCCCGGGTGTGACGACGGCTCACCGCGAGGGGCTGGCCACCGACGACGACCGTGCAGCGACCGGCGTCCATGCGCACCTCCTCGACGTGGGCCAGCGAGACGAGCAGCGAGCGGTGGATGCGGACGAACCCGGCGTCTCGCCACTCCTCCTCGAGCGACGTCAGCGGGACGCGCACCAGGTGGTTCCCCTCGGCGGTGTGAAGGCGCGCGTAGTCGCCCTGGGCCTCGACGTAGC
>JBLNGJ010000661.1:0-2516 GCA_050264675.1 Micromonosporaceae bacterium | reverse complement strand
CACCATCGCGTGGTAGCGGTCGTTTCCGGCGCGGTGTAGCACCACCACCTGCCAGGTCGCACCGTCGTCGACAGAGACTTCCAGCGACACCGACGTGGGTCGTAGGGCTGGCATCGCGCCGTGGCTCACCTCGATCTCGACCGCGAGCGGGGCGTCCGAAGAAACCCGGTTCCACTCGTCGAGCGGCAGGTGCACGGCGACGTCGAGCAGGGGGGCCGCGACCGATGCCTGTCCCCGCCGCGGCGGTGCCGACGTGAACGTCCAGGCCGACGCCACCATAGTGGACAATGGCCACAGGTCGCGGCTCAGCTCCACGGTGCGGGTGAGCCGGAACACGGCCGTGTCCGCCGGCACCGGATGGGCGCCTAGCGGATCCGTACCCTCGGCGACCAGCACGCCGTTGCGGTAGAGCTGATACGCCCGCTTCAGCACATGACTGGCAACGGATCCGCCCTGCGGTCCATCGTCGCTGAGGTCGTTCGCGCCGATCAGAAGTGCGGTGGGCGTGCGGAATGCTGCCGCGGTGGTCCGGAGCGGGGCGCGCAGCCACCCGTGCGCCACGAGATCGCCCGGACGGTTGGTTGCCGGCGCCTGGCAGAAGTCACCGACGCCCTCGTCACCGACCAGCACTCCGATGCACTGGAACCACAGCTCGTCCCGGCCGGCCGAGACGTACTCGATGCGCGTCACCGGGGCCAGCTCCGGCACCGGCTGGGCGACGGCCACGCTCACCGGGTTGATGTCGGTGAAGACCTGGCGGAACTCGCGGTAGCCCACCGCCACTCCAGGCGCCCGGTAGAGCGTGTCCACCTGGGTCAGCCGCCCGGCGGCCGTCGGGTCGAGCACGTACTCCAGCGAGGCCGGAAACGCCGGCCCGGCGAAGAGGAGATCGTAGGTGGGCGTGGCACCGGCACCGAGCGCGGTCAGCCGCCACTTGCTGCTCGCCTCGAGCTGGCCGTGCCGGACCGGTGTGGTGGGCTGCACGAACAGGACGCCGTCGATGACGTCCTGAGCACTGGTGGCGTAGCCGAGCACGAAACCGTTCCGCTGGCGATCCTGCACCGCCAGGAACACGTGCACGTCCGTGGGCATCGTCGGGACGTCCCGGATGCTCGCCGACAGCGGCTGGGCCATGCGGGCGTCCAGGACGACATCCAGGTCCCGATCGACCGTCTGCTCCGCGATGGTGGCGATGGCCACGGACGTGACGGCCTGGGCCGCCGCACCGGCCGTGAGGTCCGGCGGTGGTTCACCGTCGCCCAGGGTCGGGATGGCCGCCGTGATGGTGTAGAAGCCCGGCACCACCCGGACCGTCGCCTCACCACTGGTCATCAGAACCGGGTCCGGTGGTGACGCCGGCACGTCCTGCAGGTTGATGAGGGTCACCAGAGTCTCCACGTTGGACGTCCCATTGCGGTCGAAGGCATGCAGCCGCAGCACGTGTCGGGTGGACTCCTTGACGACGCCGATGGGTACGCGCAGCGGGGGACCGGTCGCCAGGCTGGCCGTCACGTCCCCGCTGAACGCGCCGGTGCCGCTCATGGCAACGGCGAGCGTCACGGTCGCCTCCGCCGTCCCTCCGGGCGGCACAATGAGCCGGGCTGGCGCAATGGCAATCATGCCCAGCGGCGCCGGGTGACCGTCGGGGCCCCGCAGGGTGGCGATCAGGTCCACGGCCAGGGGCGAGCCCGACGGGTTGACGAACGCGACCGGTTGCTCGATCGGCGGCAGGTCGCGCTGCGGGTAGGCGACCAGACCGTAGCTCACGTGTGGACGGTCGGCGATCAGCGGCTGCGCGATGGCCGACGCGATGTCGAGACGGCCTCCACCGCGTTCAAACACGCTGCCCGGCGTTGGCGCGGCCGAGCCGATCAACCGCGCCTTGAGCATCGCCGGCGTCCAGTCAGGATGTTGCCCGGCGAGCAGCGCGGCGGCACCGGTGACCTGCGGCGCCGCCATCGACGTGCCGGACAACCTGGTGTACCGCGCGTCGACCGGCCGACCGAGCGTGGTGCCGGTGGCCCGGGCGGCAACGATGTCGACGCCTGGGGCCACGAGATCCGGTTTGATGGCGTGATCGTTGAGCCGCGGTCCGCGGCTGGAGAACTCGGCGAGCGCGTCCCGCCGGTCGACCGCCCCGACGGTGAGGGCCGCGTCCGCGGCACCCGGAGCGCCGATCGACATGGCCCGCGGCCCGGTGTTGCCAGCGCTCGCCACGAACAGCACGTGCGCCGACGCGGTCAGCTCGTTGACCGCCAGGCTGAGTGGGTCCTGCCCGGTGCTCGGCGTGTCGGAGCCGAGGCTGAGGTTGACCACGCGGGCTCCGTGGGCCACCGCCCACTCCATGCCCGCGATGGTCCAGGAGAACTGACCGACGCCGTTGTCGTCGAGCACCTTGCCGGAGAGCAGGCTTGCGCCAAAGGCCACACCGCGCCGGGCTCCGCCCGCGGCGGCACCGGTGCCGGCTACGAGCGATGCCACGTGCGTGCCGTGCCCGTTGCGGTCGTCGGCGACCG
>JBLNGJ010000660.1:0-3388 GCA_050264675.1 Micromonosporaceae bacterium | reverse complement strand
CGAGCGCGGCCGACAGCCGGGCCGCCGTGGTCAGGCGAGCGCCGACCGCGCGCACAAGCCAGCCCAGCGCTTCCTCGATGGTGCGGGCCGCCTGCGTCAGATCGACCACGGTCTCCTCGACGCGGGTCTGCGGTGGCGTGCGGGTCGGGTGGCGACTTTGCACCGCGCGCTTCGACCGGTGAATCACGACGCCGGGAATCGGGTCCGGGGTGCGGCGAGTCGGCACGCTGCTGTGGATGCGGCCGTCGCCGGCAGGACTCAGACCCAGCAACTCGGCCGCGGTCTCGTGGCTAAGCACCGCATCCGGCCCAGCCCGCAGCACCGCTGCCCACAGCAGGCTTTCCCGCGGTATTGGCCCATTGAACGTGGCGTAGACGCCACGGAAGACGGTTCGCCAGCGGCGAGCCCGCAGGTTCGCCGCCACGGCCTCGTCGGAGAGGCCACCGGCGTGGGCTTGGCGCCGGGTGAGCACGCCGTGCTGACTCCTGACGACCTCGGTCAGTGCGGGCCGGAACATGCGTCCGACGGTGGCCGTTCGGTCGGTAGCGGTCGACCCCGCTCACGGAGTCTGTGGACATCCTCGGTGCCTGTGCACAGCGGCCCTACCCATGATCGCGTGACGTTTTCCGGGCTCGAGCACGGAGAACGTCACGCGATGACGCGGCAAGGCGTCCCCGCGGCACCCGGCGGCTTGCTCCCGCGTGTCGCGTGGAGAATGGCGGGCATGTTCTTGGGACGCCGGGTCGGCGGAGTCGTGGTGCTGGCGCTGGTCGGGCTCGCCGCCCTGGCCGGCTGCCGCACTGAGCCGACCGTGGCCGCGTACATCGGCCAGACGAAGATCACTGAGGCGCAGGTCGATGAGCTGATCGCCGACGCCACCCGGGCCGCGGCCAAGCCCGAGGAGAAAGGCACCGCGGCGCCGGGGCGGGGCGACGTGGTCGGGACCCTGGTGCTGATCCGGGTGTGTGAGCAGGCCCGGGCCAAGCTCGGCTTCGACAAGGTCAAGGTCTCCACCGAGCAGGTGCGCCAGAGCGAAGGCGTCCCGTCGGTGTCCCGGTACGCCACGATCCGGGCTGACCTCTACGGCTGCATCACCGCGATCCCGTACGCGGACCAGACGCCCACCGACGCCGAGCTGCGCGAGCTCTACGACCGGGCGGTCACGGCCGGCCTGGTCGGCACGTCGTACGAGGAGACTCGCGAGCAGCTGCTGACCGATGACGGCATTCGCCAGCGCATCGCGATCGACCGCGCGATGACCCAGGCCGCCAAGGACGCCAGCGTCACCGTCAACCCGCGCTACCGGCCGTTGGAGTTCCCGCTGATCCCGGTCGAGGGCGGTTCGATCATGGAGGTCACCCTGGGTGAGCTGGCCTCCGACGCCGTACGCGATCTGCGCTGAGCGTGGCCCGGATCGTCCTGCTCGTCACGTCGCCCCGGCTGCCGGCCGGGCTGCTCAGCGCCGACGCGTGGCAGCTGCTGCGCGCGTACCCGGTGCTGGCCGGCGACGAGCACGACCAGGTCGAGGCGGTCCGGGTGGCCGGCGTGCCGGTGCGGCTGGCGCCGCCGGAGCCGGGGCCGGTGCTGGCGGCGGTGGCCGAGCACGGTGACGTGGTCTGGCTGGCCGGGCCGTCCGGTGATGAGCCGTTCGCCCGCGAGCTCGGGCTACGCCTGGCCCGTGAGCCGGGCCTGGCCGAGCTGGAGCTGATGTACGGCTCGTGGGATCCGCCCGGCGCCCGGTTGCTGGACGTGGTGGCGGTGCTCGACCGGCTGGTCTCGCCGGGCGGTGATCCGTGGAAGCACGAGCAGACCCACCAGTCGCTGGCCAAGTTCCTGCTCGAAGAGGCCTACGAAGCCTACGACGCGATCGCCGCCGGTGACCTGGCCGCGGTGCGCGAGGAGCTGGGCGACGTGCTGCTGCAGGTGGTGTTGCACGCGCGGATGGCCGAGGACGCCACCGAGCCGGCCCAGCCGTGGACGATCGACGACCTGGCCGGCGATCTCGTCGCCAAGCTGGTGCGGCGCAACCCACACGTCTTCGGCACGGCCCGCCCGGCCGACGTGGACGAGATCGTGGAGAACTGGGAGCAGATCAAGCGCGCCGAGAAGGCCCGGGGCTCGGCCCTGGACGGCATCGCCGCCGCCCAGCCGGCCCTGTCGTTGACCGCGAAGATCCTTTCCCGGGCGCAGCGGGCCGGCCTGACCGCGCCGGCGCCGACCGTTCCCGACGGGGAGATCACCGACGAGGACGCGCTGGGCGCGTACCTGTTCGCGATTGTGGCCGACGCCTGGGCGCGCGGTTGGGACGCGGAGGCCGCCCTGCGCCGGGCCGCGCTGGTCCATGCGGCTGCGTTACGGGCGACCGAGACGATCGGCGCGACAGCCGACACATCGGGCGACGACGAGGCCTGACCGCGGTCGCCGGAGCGGTCCGTTGAGCCTATTACCAGGCGGTACTTACTTCGATAGATTGTTAAACATGTCTGAGCAGTTTCCCCCCGTGGCCGAGCGCATCGTTGACGAACTGCTCGCCGCCGATCCCAAGCTCGCGGCAAGATCCGGCGAGCACCGCTACGACGACCGGTTGCCCGACTACTCTCCCGACGGTCTGGCCAACCGCGTGCGGATGCTGCGCTCGGCCGCCGATGCCCTGGCCGGGCTGGACGAGGACGCCCTCGACGCCCAGCAGAAGGTCGATCACGCCCAGCTGACGGCCCTGGTCGACAGCACCCTGTTCGACCTGACCGAGCTGCGGGAGGCGGAGTGGAACCCGCTCACGCACAATCCGGGGGATCTGCTCTTCGCGCTGGTGGCCCGGCCGTTCGCACCGGCCGAGCAGCGGCTGGAGGCGATCGCTGCCCGGCTGCGGGCGTTGCCGGACGCGCTCGCGGTGGCCCGGTCGAGCCTGACCAACTGCCCACGCATCCACCTGGAGACCGGCATCGGTCAGTTCCGGGGTACGGCCGGCTTCGTGCAGGACGAGGTTCCCGCGCTGCTGAACGAAGCACCGGCGCTGCGGTCCACGGTCGAGCCGGCCGTGGCTGAGGCGCTGACCGCGCTGGAGGAGTTCGCCCAATGGCTGGAGGGCCAGCTGCAGCCGGGCGAGGATGGCCGCGACCCGCGGTTGGGTCGGCGGCAGTGGGAGGCACGGCTGTGGCACATGCTCGACACCGATCTGACCGCGACCGAGGTGATGCGCCGGGCCCAGGACAACCTCGACAAGGTGACCGCGGAGATCCGGCAGGCGGCGGCCGAGCTGATCGGCGGTCCGGCCAACGACGACACCGTACGCGAGGCGCTCAACCGCCTCGCCGAGGAGCGCCCGGACGACTCATCCATCGTGGCCCTGGCGCGGGTCGCGCTGGACGAGACGACCGCCTTCGTCCGT
>JBLNGJ010000659.1:0-3066 GCA_050264675.1 Micromonosporaceae bacterium | reverse complement strand
GGGGTGAACAGCCAGGGCGGCCCGCTCGAGGCGCACTTCGAGGCGGACGGGCGATGGCGGCTCAACGCCGCCCGCAACCCGGGCGCCCGGGTCGAGGTGCAGCCCGGCCCGGCGCTGACGGTGAACGTGACCGCCAGCGGCTCCGGTGATGTGGAGATCGAGTACGTGCAGACCCCGGACGCGCTGCCGGTCGCGCTCTCCGGGCCGACCCCGGCCGACGACCGCAGCGCCCAGGAGTTCACCTTCCCGGCGCTGGCTGAGCAGCCGCAGCCGTTCTCGGTGGTGCGGCGGGAGCCGACGCTGCCCCGGGTCGGGCGTACCGGCCTGCTCTTCGACCTGGACTACGCGGTGCGCCTGGCCGAGAGCACGTCCAGCCTCTCGGACAACTCCCGGCTGCACTACGAGGTGTGGGCCGACGGGCAGGCTCCGGCCGACCTCGCCGCCCGGCTCTCCGCTGCCGGGCTGCAGATCCTGCGCGAGGAGTCCATCGCGGCCGAGCTCGATCAGCTCTCCCGCGGCGCGCCCGCGCTCGGCCTGCGCCTGTACCTCATCGCCGGGTGCGCGGCTGCCGCGCTCGCCATCGGTGCGGTCCTGCTCACCGCGTACGTCGGTGCGGAGACCCGCCGCTACGAGTTCGCCGCGCTGCGGGTGACCGGGGTACGCGCACGAGCGCTGCGGCGGGGCCTGTTGCGCGAGTACGGGCACCTGCTCGGCGCGCCCTTGGTGGTGGGCGTCGCGGCCGGCATCGCCGGGGCGGTGCTCATGCTCCCGGGCATTCCCCTGGTGACGGTCGGTACCTCCCTCGGCGAGGTGACCTACGTGCCCGGGACCGGCATCCTGCCGCTGGTACTGCTCGCCACCGTGGTCGGTTTGCTCATCGCGGTGGTGGTGGGCCTGGCTCAGGTGCGTCGGGCCACCCCTGACCAGCTCCGGGAGGGCAGGACATGACCACGGTCTACTCGGGCTCCGCCTCGGTGGACGGGTGGCGCAGCCCGTTCGGGTCGAGCGCGGCGACCAGCCCGGTCGGCCCGGCTGCGGCCGGCGCCATCGCGGTGAGCTGCCGGGGGCTCGTGTTCATCTACCGGCTCGAAGGCTACGACGTGGTCGCGCTCGCCGGGGTCGACCTGGACATCTCGCCGGGTGAGTCGGTGGCGCTGGTCGGCCCATCCGGCTCCGGCAAGTCCACCCTGCTCTCGCTCATGGCCGGCCTGTTGCGCCCCTCGGCCGGCCGGTTGGTGGTCGGCGGACACGACGTGGCCAAGGCCACGCCGTCCGAGTTGCAGCAGATGCGGGCGTCCTCGGTCGGCGTCCTGCTGCAGGGCACCGGCCGCAACCTGTTGCCGTACCTGAGCGCCGAGCAGAATGTTCGTTTTGCCCAGCGCGGGGCGACCGGTGACCGCCGCCGTTCGCTGCCCAGCGCCCGGGAGATCCTGGCCACCGTGGGCATGTCCGGGCGTGGCCGCATGCGCATGCGTCCGCACCAGCTCACGCCGGGGGAGAGGCAGCGGCTCGCACTCGCGGTCGCGCTGGCCAACCGGCCCGGCCTGGTCCTCGCCGACGAGCCGACCAGCCAGCTCGACACCCGGGCCCGCGACGAGGTGGTGGCGGCGCTCGAGGCGATCCGGCGCACCGGCACCACGGTCGTCGTGGTCACCCACGACCCGGCCATCGGCACGCACATGGGCCGCACGGTGACCATCCGCGACGGGCGGGTCGGGGCTGAGGGGCGCCGCGGTGAGGACTACGCGGTGGTCGGCCGGGACGGCTCGATCCACCTGCCCGCCGACGTGCTGGACGTCTTCGCGCCGGGCACCCTGGTCCGGGTCCGTCTGGAACCGGACGGCACCGCCCGGCTGGTGCCCGCCACCGACATCGGCGCGTTACCTGCGGTGAGCGACGGCTCGCTATGGTGAACGTCGACGCGCCGCGCGGTCGCGTCCACTGTGAACGGAGGCTGTCATGGTGAGTGCCAGCATCGGGCTGGCCGGCCGCACGCTGATGGCCGACCGGATCACCGTCGCCTACGACCGCAACGTGGTGCTCCGCGACATCTCGGTGGCCGCCGAGCCGGGTCGGATACTCGCGGTGACCGGGCCCTCGGGCGCCGGCAAGACCACGCTGCTGTGGGCGATGGCCGGCCTGGTGCGCCCGGTGAGCGGGGCGGTCACCGTCGCCGGGGTGCAGCTGCGCAACCGCGACCACGCCGTCTCCGAGCACGTGGTGCTCATCCCGCAGGACAACGGCCTGGCCCCGATTCTCACCGCTCAGGAGAACATCCAGGTGGCGCTGATCGCCTGCGGGGTCAACCCGACCGAGGCCCGCCGGCGCACCGCCGAGGCGTTGGACTGGCTAGGCCTCACCGACCAGGCCGACCAACTCGTCGAAGAGCTCTCCGGCGGGCAGCAGCAGCGCACCGCGATCGCCCGGGGCCTGGCCCTGCGCGGCGCCGTGCTGCTCGCCGACGAGGTCACCAGCGAGCTTGATGCGCAGAACCGCCAGCGGGTGCTCGACCTGCTGCGGACCGAGGCACAGCGGGGGGCGGCGGTGGTCTTCGCCACGCATGACCCCGAGGCCGCCGCGATCTGCGACGCCGAGCTGCACCTCGTGGACGGATACGCGGAGCTGGTCCGCGCCTAGACCTATCGGGCGGTCAGCCGCCCGCAGACCCAGGGGGAGAACACGCAATGAGTGACGCGCCATCGGGCACCTTTCCCGCGCCCCGCGCGGACGCGGATCGCGTCGGTGCCCCGCCAACCACCTTCGCGTCGGCCGGCACCGAGCGGTTCAGCGACCGGGCCGGCGACGTCGTGGAGCGGGTCGGCGACGCGGTCGAGCGCGCCACCGCGGTGACCGGACGCATCGCCTCCCAGGTGGTCGACCGCTTGCGCAACAACGCCGAGTTCCAGGCCGAGCGGGGCACCACGACCATCGCGAACGAGGTCGTCGAGAAGATCGCCGGCATCGCCGCCCGTGAAGTGGCTGGCGTCTTCGACCTCGGTGGCGACGTGGCCCGGGTGCTGACCGCGGTGCGCGAGCGCATCGGGCTCGGCGATGGCGATGCCGACC
>JBLNGJ010000658.1:0-6388 GCA_050264675.1 Micromonosporaceae bacterium | reverse complement strand
CGCGGAAATGCTTGATGTACGCGGCCTGCTCGGCCGGGCCGAGGTGGCCCGCGGTGCGGGCGTTGAGCGGGGTGCTGCGGCCGGTGCCCCGCTGGTCGAGCAGCAGCACCCGGTGTGTTCTGGTGGCGTACCCGAGCCAGCCATCGGCCCCGCTCGGGCGCGGCCCCTTGCCGCCCGGGCCGCCCTGCAGGAAGAGCAGCCACGGCAGGTCCTCACCGAAGCCGTCGGGCGTCACCACCTCACGGGCGAACACCTCGATGCTCGCGCCGCCGGGTTCGGCGTGGTCGAGCGGGACGGTGAAAACGTGATCGGTGAGGACCAAGCCGGGGATTTTGATCACGCCGACACAGTACCGCTGCCATGCAATTTGTCCGTGTTGGTCATCGGCGTGCCGTCGTCGACGAGCCCGAGGCTGGCCGCCGCGGCGCGGCACCGGGCTGGATGGCAGAGCACATCGGTGGAGTCGATCGCCTGGTCGATCGCGCCCGGCAGCGAGCCCACGTCGACACCTCGGCGATGGCCGAGCCGGCGCAACAGCGCGATCACCGGCGGGTCGGTGATCGCGGCAGTCAGCGCCGCGGTGAACCGGTCGGCCCCGACCACCGTCACGTCGCGCTCGTAGAAGCGGCGTGGGGTCGGGTCGACGGGCTCGGCCAGGCCGAGTTCGTTGGTGGCGGCGCCGGCGATGCTCGCTGCGGCGCAGACCGCCGCCTCCCGTTGCCGCCAACCATCGGCCGCCATCGCCGCGTCCAGGTGCGGGCCCAGGCGCGGCGCGAGTGCGAGCTCGGTGAACGCCCGGCCCAGCCATTTGCTGTACGGGGCCCAGCGGCGCTCGATGAGAAAGGTGAGCCGGACCAGCTCCCGCACCAGGCGGGCCGCGACGATCCGCGAGCCCCGATCGTCGCCCGCGCCACCGGCCCGCCCGATGAACGCCTCCTCCTGACCGATCCGCAGCCAGGCGGCGGCGAGCACGTAGCGCCACACGTCCTCGGGGAACCAGGCCAGCGCCTCGCGCCGCCGGCCGAGTTCGGCGTGCGGGTCGTGGAAGACCGCGCCGGCGGTGAGCGTGGCGAAGATCTGCGTCGGCGTGAGCAGCCAGCCGGCGAGGCTGAGGCCGTCGACCGGGTCCACCGTGAGCCGTTGGGCGAAGAAGCGCCCGGCCGTGGTGACCTCGACCTGGTGGTGCGGTTGGCCGCCGTACCGGTCGGCGGAAGAGAAGCGCACCGGGACGCCCTCGAAGTGTTCGGGCAGCTCGCGTTGCAGGCGGGCGCTCATCGGCTCCGGATCCGCCGCGTCGCCGAGAAAGACCTGCAACCGGGGCCCGAAGTTGTGATCCGTGGAGACTATGTCGTCGTAGCCCAACACCTCGGAGCCGTCGCCGAGGAGGGCGGCGGCGTGCCGCTCGTCGCCGAGCAGCGGTGCCACGGCGTCCCGGTAGAACCGCTCGGCCAGCTCCAGTCCCGTCACCGCGCCATTCTCCAGCGACCCAGCCGCGCGACCCCAGCGCGTGCGCGCGGTCGCGGTTACCAGCATTTTTCCGGGTGCGTACGCGGGGCGGCGGCCCCACATTCACTTCGAGGTCTATCCCGCCTGGACGCGGCACGGCCTCCCGGGGCGGGCGGCGCCAAGCGGAGTTTGGCCCGGCGATAATGTCGGACAACCCCGAGGGGACGCCATGGCCTATCAGGATCACCGACCGGATACGCCGGCCGAAGCGGTTGCCGAGCTGCTCGCCGGCAACCTCCGCTTCGTCTCCGGCCAGCGGATCCACCCCCATCAGGACGCCGAGAGCCGGGCCGCGTTGGCCAACGCCCAGCGTCCTTTCGCCGTCGTCTTCGGGTGCTCCGACTCCCGGATGGCGGCCGAGATCATCTTTGACCGGGGGCTGGGTGACCTGTTCGTCGTGCGTACCGCCGGGCACATCATCGGGGCCGAGGTGCTGGCGAGCATCGAGTACGGCGTGACCGTGCTGGGTGCCCCGTTGGTCGTGGTGCTGGGCCATGATTCCTGTGGCGCCATCGCGGCCGCCTACGACGCGATGACCGGCGCCACCCCCGACCCCCGCCTCCGCGCGATCATCGACCGGGTCACGCCGAGCATCCAGCACGCCCACGACCAGAAGATCACCAGCGCCGACGACATCGCCGTGGTGCACGTCCAGCGCACGGTCGAGATGATCATCCACCGGGATACCGCGCTCGTCGATGCGGTGGCCGCTGGGCGGTGCGTGGTGATGGGCATGACCTACCGGCTCGCCGACGGCCGGGTGACCGTCATCTCCTCGGAGCCGCCGGCGTTCGCCGCCGCGGCGGCGGTAGGTGGCGCCGGCGCCCCCTGATCCGGACATTGGCGATTTTCCGGACGAGTTTCGCTGTTGCGCCGGTGGGGAATGGTGGACACGTGGATCCGCAGTCTGTCACCCCATGGCGTCCATCGTCCGAGCCGACGTCCGCTGACGCGACGACCCGCCTCGCCGCGCCGGCGACGGGTGATCCCGCGACGCCGTCGGCCGGAGCGCCCGGGCCGGTGCCGATCGAGCGCGCGAAGCTGAGCCGACGCGACCGGATCCTGGCCGGGATCGCGATCTTCGTGATGCTGGCCGGCGGCGGGCTGGTCGTCGGGACGTTCTATGTGGACAGTGTGCCCACGCCGGAGAAGCTGCCGCTGCCGCAGTCCACGACCGTGTTCTACGCCGACGGCAAGACGCCGATGGCGAAGCTGGGCACCGCCAACCGAACGCTGCTGGCCTACGACGACATGCTCGACTCGGTCAAGCAGGCCATCGTCGCGGCCGAGGATCAGTCGTACTGGAAAAACCGCGGGATCGACTTTCGCGGCATCATGCGGGCCGCGTGGAACAACTTCACCGGCGGGCAGACGCAGGGCGCGTCCACCATCACCCAGCAGTACGCCCGCATCGCGGCCGACCTGAAGGGCGTCACCTACTCGCGCAAGCTGCGCGAGGCGGTGATGGCCTGGAAGCTCTCTGACAAGTACTCCAAGGAGGAGATCCTCGAGTTCTACCTCAACACCGTCGCGTTCGGGCGCGGCGCCTACGGGGTGGAGGCGGCCGCGCAGGTGTACTTCGGCAAGTCGGCGAACAAGAACGCGCCCGCGGCGTCTCGACTCACGCTGTCCGAGGCGATGGTGCTCGTCTCGATGGTCAAGCAGCCCGAGGCCGACCCGGATGACCCCGAGGGGCATCCCGGCTACGACCCCACCCGCGGGCCGATCGCCCTTGCCAACTCCCAGCAGCGGTGGAACTACGTTCGCGACGGCATGGGCAAGCTGGGCTACCTGACCCGCGAGCAGGCCGACGGGCTCACCTACCCCAACACGGTCAAGGAGTTCGACGCGAGCTCGCACCAGTCCGGGCTGGACAAGCCGACCGGCCTGGTGGTCAGCCATGTGCTCAGCGAGCTGCGCCAGCTCGACCCGTTCCAGGGCAAAGGCCCCGACTACATCCGCAACGGCGGGTTCCAGATCGTCTCCACTGTGGACAAGCGTGCCCAGGACGCGGCCGAGGCGGCGGCCGACATCCGCCGCGACACCGCGCCGGACGTGGTTCAGGGTCAGCCGGCCAACTGGCAGGCGGCGCTCGTCGCGGTCGAGCCGGGCACCGGCCGGGTGCTGGCCTACTACGGCGGCAGCGACGGCGCCGGGGCGGACTTCGCCGGCTGGTACTACGACGACGAGGGCGACCCGGTCGGCTTCGGCCAGCACTCGCCCGGGTCGTCGTTCAAGGTCTACGACCTGGCCGAGGCCCTGGAGCAGAACGTCTCGATGATGTCGCACTGGGACTCCCCCGCCAGCAAGGAGTTCCCGGCCAGTGGGCGCACGAAGGACTCCGCGGCCGGGCCGATCAGCAACTCGAGCTCGGCCGAGTGCCAGCCGGACTGCATGCTCTGGCAGGCCACGGTTGCGTCGCTGAACGTCACCTTCTTCGACCTCACCGAGCACCTTGGCGTACCCAAGGTCATCGACATGGCCAAGCGGGCCGGCGTCGACTCGATGTGGGCCAACGTCAACGACAAGCCCACCCGCATCGACCTGCGGGGAAAGTCGGGCAACGAGCTCACGCAGTATTTCTCCACCGAGGTCGGCATCGGCCAGTACGGCATCACCGTGCTCGACCACGCCAACGGGATGGCCACCTTCGCCGCCGGCGGCCGGCGGGCCCAGGCGCACTTCGTGCGGTCGGTGAGCGCGAAGGGCGACCAGATCTACCGCGAGCAGCTGACCCAGGCCACGGTGGGCCTCAACCAGGACCAGATCAACCAGCTCGACTGGACGCTGAGCCAGGTGCCCGCGGCCAAGCTGCCCAACGGCTGGGACTCCGCCGGCAAGACCGGCACCTGGCAGTACGGCAAGAGCAAGACGCAGAACGCGCACACGTGGATGGTCGGCTACACCGGTGCCATCGCGGCGGCGGTCTGGCTCGGCACCACCGACGGGAAACCCCTGATCACCAAGAGCGGCTCGACGCAGGTGTTCGGGGCGAGCTACCCGGCCACGATCTGGCGGCAGTTCCTGGTCGATGCCAGCGCGGCGATGAAGCTGGACCGCGACAAGTTCCGTTTCGGCGAGGCCAAATTCCCGGAGGCGACCCCGTCGGCCGAACCGACACCATCGCCGACCCCGGAAGAGACGCCGAGCCCGACGCCGGTGCCCACGGTCACGCTGCCGCCGCCTCCGCCGCCACCGACGACCCCACCGATCGGACCCTCGCTGACCGGGGCGCCGCTGGCGAGCCCGCCGGCCGCGCTTCGGGTCAGGGCGCGGGCGCCCGCGCGGTAACCGACAAACCGACCCGGGCCACCACGCCCGGGTCACCGGAGCCGGCCGTGCGTGGCATTATCTGGCCGTGCCGAACAGCATCGTCGTCTACACCGTGCGGGCGGAGTTCGACGATCCCAGCCTGCGCGAGCGATATCTCGCCTGGTTGCGGGACGGGCACTGCGCCGCGGTCGTCCGTCAGGGTGGTGCGCTCTCAGGCGAGGTCACCGTGCTCGACGATGGCGTGGTCGAGTCGCGTTACCTCTTCGGTTCGCGGGCCGACTTCGCCGCGTACGAGGCCGGCCCGGCCATCGCCCTGCGGGCCGAGGGCAACCAGCTCTTCCCGCCCGAGCAGGGCGTGCGGTTCGGCCGCTCGCTCGGCATACGCGAGATCCGGGTGCCGGACTGACCGTCGCCGCGTCGAGGCGGGGTCGGGCGGCGGATCGGGCAGGATGGGCGTGGGCCTGCGCGTGGGGTGCCGGCGTGGGTGCGGTGGGAGGTGAGATGGCCGGCCGAACCGGCGGAAAGATCCGCGACGAGGACATTGCGCTGGTGCGCGAGCGCACGTTGATCGTTGACGTGATCTCCGAGTACGTGACGCTCAAGCCGGCCGGCGGCGGCAATGTGAAGGGGCTGTGCCCGTTCCACGACGAGAAGACGCCGTCGTTCAACGTGGCCCCGGCCAAGGGTGTCTACTTCTGCTACGGCTGCGGTGCCGGCGGTGACGCGCTCACGTTCGTGATGAACCAGGAGCATCTGAGCTTTGTGGAGGCGGTCGAACGGCTCGCCGCCCGGGCCAACGTGGAGCTGCGGTACGTGGACGCGGGGCCGGCGACCTCCCGGGGCAGCTCCGGTCAGCGCCAGCGCCTGGTGGCCGCGCACACCGCCGCGGTGGATTTCTACGTCGATCAGCTCACCGGCGCGGGCGCCCGGCCGGCGCGGGAGTTTCTGGCCCAGCGCGGGTTCGACAAGGCCGCGGCCGAGAGCTACGGCTGCGGGTATGCGCCGGAGGGATGGGACGGGCTCACCAAGCACCTGCGGCAGCGCGGTTTCAGCGCGGAAGAGCTGGTCGCCGCCGGGTTGTGCAAGCCGGCCCGGTCGGGCAGCCTCATCGACCGGTTCCGGCGCCGGTTGCTCTGGCCGATCCGGGACCTGACCGGTGACCCGATCGGCTTCGGTGCGCGCAAGCTCTTCGACGACGATGACGGCCCCAAGTACCTCAACACCCCCGAGACCCCGCTCTACAAGAAGTCGCACGTGCTCTACGGCATCGACCAGGCCAAACGGGAGATCGCCAAGCAGGGCCGGGCGGTCATCGTCGAGGGCTACACCGACGTGATGGCCTGCCACCTCGCCGGCGTGTCGACCGCCGTCGCCACCTGTGGCACCGCCTTCGGCGCCGACCACATCGGGGTGCTGCGCCGGCTGCTGATGGACACCGATGCGTACGCGGGTGAGATCATCTTCACCTTCGACGGCGACGCGGCCGGGCAGAAGGCGGCGCTGCGCGCGTTCGACGACGATCAGCGGTTCGTCGCGCAGACCTACATCGCGGTCAGCCCCGACGGCATGGACCCGTGCGAGCTGCGCCTGGCCAAGGGGGATGTGGCGG
>JBLNGJ010000657.1:0-2953 GCA_050264675.1 Micromonosporaceae bacterium | reverse complement strand
GACCGTAGATGTCGCCCGGCACCGCGACCATCGGCGTTGGCGGGTTGGCGTTGCCCTGGCCGTCGACGTCGAAAACCCGCGCGACCACACCGAGGTAGAAGATCGCGGTGAGATCCTTCTTGAAGTTCAGGTCCAGCCACGCCGACGGCATGTACGTGTTGCCCTGCACGTAGACGTTGAACTGTTCGGAGTTCTTGTCCGTCGTGATGGCCGCACAGGCGCTGTTGATGTCGAGCGTCCGGGTGACACACCCGGACTGCGCGTTCACCAGGAACGACCCGCTGCCGATGTTGTTCTTCAGGCCATAGATCGCCACCGGCACGCTGCTCGATGAGTACGGCGCGCAGATCTCCATCTGCGCCGTGCCGGTGATGCTGAGCTGGCTCTCCCCACCGAAGACGAACTGGGCGCCCGGTGCGCGGACCCAGCTGCCGATCGGGCTCGGCGGGATCGGACTGGTGCAGGCGCCCGGCATGCTCGGTGCGGTGCCGTTGGTCAACGCGGCGGTGCCGGCCACGAGGTAGCCCCCGTCGAGCGTCCACACGCGATCGCTGGCCTTGGTGTCGCGGAAGTCGAAATAGTAGATGCCCGGCGGGAAGTAGAAGATGCTCTTGCAGCCGGTCGTCTTTGCGTTCAACGCCGCTCCGCTGGTGTAGAGACCCTCCGCGAACGTCATGATGTTCTTGTTACCGGCGCAGTTGGGCACCGACGGGGTCGCGGTCGGCGGTGGCGGCGCCGCGTAGCCCGGGTCGCCCGGCGCCGGCCCCGGGTTGCAGGTGATCGTCGCGGCCGTGATCGAGCCCGAGTCGCAGGCGTTCACAGCGGTCACGGTCTGCCCGGGGACGTAGAGGGTGCCGTGCGGCACCCGGATGTTCGTCTTCGACGCGATGTCGCCGTCCACCCGCATCCTCGCGCTCGGGCCGCGGATGTCGGCGATGAGGCCGTCCTCCTTGGCCACATTGGAGCTGAGCGTGATGATCGCCTTCGGCGGCCGGTTCTGCGAGCTGATGATTTGGCCGTTGCTGTTGGCCTCGTCCAGGGCGCAGGTGACCACGGCCGAGTCGGCCGGGCCGGTGGGCGGTTGGTAGGAGTTGGAGAGCGTGAGCGTGGTGCCGCTGCCGCCGAAGCAGTTGCCGACGCCGGCGTAGGTCCCCTGGCGAATCGTGTTGATGGCGATCTGGGCCGCGCCGTCCGCGCCGGCCGCCTGGGCCGCCTGGCCGCGCAGGGTCATGGTGGTGCGCAGGCTCACGTCCGCGAACGCCAACACCGCGGTGACGATGACCGCCACCACGGTGGTGAACGTCAGTGCGATGACCAGCGACGCGCCGCTGTCGTCGCTGGCCAGCCTCCGACGGCTCACGCCGGCCTCCACATCCGTTGGGCGCCTCATGTCTGGCGGCGCTGTCCGACGAGGGTCACGGTCAGCCCGGCCCCGGTGGTGGCCGGGCTCTTCAGGATCAGCGTGAGCTTGACCCACTGCGGCACCGCCGGCGCACCGCCGCCGCCCACACAGGAGGTGGCGCAGGCCGGCGGGCCGACGGCCGCGCTCGGATCGAGGTTGTGCGCCAGGACCAGGTCGGAGCTGACCGCGCTGGAGCCGATGCAGGTGATCCGGTGCAGTTGCCGCTCACCGCCGACCGTCTGCACCACGTACGAGACCCGAACGACCCCGGCCGTGGTGTCGTCCCAGAGGAAGCGGACCGCCGCGTCGGGTGTCCCGGGCGCGCAGGGGAAGAGTCCGCCGTTCGAGGCCACGTCGACCTCGATCGACTGCTGCAGCCCGAACCCGGTCGCGCCCCAGTCGCGGCGACCCAGGCTCTGCACGTCCTGGGTGAAGTAGGCAGCCGCGATCTGCGCGTCGTGCGACTCACTGAGCCGGCCGTTGGTCTCATCGGAGTTGCGGTAGAAGCTGATCAGCGCGTTGCCGAGCGGCACCATGATGATCACAAGAATTGAGATCGCGACCAGCACCTCGATCAGGGTCACCCCGCGCTCGTCGGGCCGGGCCCGTCGCGTCAGCTGCATGTTGGATCCGCCGAGAACCCGTCCACCGCCGGTCGGCAGGGCCGGCGCAGCACCACGTCGAGCGTCTCGACGGCGCGGCCGTCGCCGCTGGCCACCTGCAGCGAGACCCGCTGGACGCCCGGGTCGCTGCCGGGGGTGCAGGCGGCGACGAAGTCCGTTCCGTTCCAGTACTTCACGCCGGCCACCGAGGCGGTGTAGTTGGGGTCGCTGGGCGTGAAGATGGCTCCCGATGCGTACGTCGTCGCCCCGGTGCACACCAGGTCGTAGCCGGACGGGTGCGCGGCCACCGAGGTCTCCAGCGCCTCCGCGTACGCCCGCACGAACGCACCGGCCGCGGCCTGCTTGCGATGGATGTCGGCCATCCGGATGCTGGCCGCGACGCCGCCCACCAGCGCCACCACCGCGATCCCCATGATGGACAACGTGACGAGCAGCTCTACCAGTGTCTCCCCGCGGTCGCGACGAGTGTCCACGTCAGACGCTGACCTGGTTGTAGATGCCGTACATGGCTGAGACGAGCGCGACCGCGACGAAGCCGACGATCAGGCCCATGACCACGATGACGGCTGGTTCGAAGAGCGCTATCAGCTTCTTCAGTCGGTAGTCCAGCTCACCCTCGTAGTAGCGGGCGGTCACCTCGAGTTGGGTCGCGAGCGTGCCGGTCTGCTCATCCACATGGATCATCCGAGCCGCGGTGGACGGGAAGAGCCCGGTGTCGGCCAGCGGCTTGGCCAGGCCCTCACCGCGCAACATGGCCTCACCGACGCCCCCGAACGAGCGGGTGAAGACCCGGTTGCGCAGCGACGCCGTGGCCACCCGCAACGCGTCGGGCAGCGGCACACCGGCGCTCGCCATCGACGAGAGGATCCGGGCGAAGCGTTCCACGAGCGCGAACCGCACCGTGGGGCCGATCAGCGGCAGCCGCAGC
>JBLNGJ010000656.1:0-6139 GCA_050264675.1 Micromonosporaceae bacterium | reverse complement strand
GGTCTGGACGCCGTCATTCTCGCCTGTACCCATCTCACCGCCATCAAGCGAATCATTGCCGCTAACTGTGACCTGCCCGTCATCGACGTCGGCAGCATGTTGGTGGACCGCACCGTGTCGGCGGTGCGGAACGGGACCGCCCTGGTCAGCAGCGAGTCGGCCGCCTAGAAGCGCTCGCACACGAAAGGGCGCCGGAACGAACCGGCGCCCTTCACACGTATCAACCGTGCCGCACAGTCTCGGCTGGCGCGCACACCAACGCTGGTGCGCTTCCGGGTCAAGGCTGTGCCGCGTGTCTACTCCGTCCGCCTACGGTAGGTGAGCCCGACCACTCCGTTGCCGAAGGCGACGCCGCTGACCAGCTCGAGGGGGCGCGATTCGGAGACGTCGAACAAGGTGGCCCCGCTGCCCACGATGTACGGGTACACGGTCAGCCGGTACATGTCGACGAGGTCGTGGCGGACGAGGGACCGGAGGAAACTGATTCCGCCGTAGGCGGCGATCTTCCCATCCCCGTCGGCCTTCAGTTTCGTGATCTCCTCGACGAGGTCGCCGCTGGCGATCGTCGTGTTCGCCCAGTCGACGTGTTTGAGGGTGCTGGAGAATACGACCTTGCGCCCTTTATTCAAGATCTCGGCCGTGGGATCGTCGGTGAGGTTCGGGAAGTAGCTGGCAAAGACCTCATAGGTTTTCCTGCCGAAGATGTGGATGTCGGCGCGCTCTTCCTCGTCGAATGTCCAGGCAAAGTGGGCCGGGTCGTCAGGAATGGAGCGGCAGAAGTTGAAGAAGGGGCCACCCGCCTCACCTATGATCCCGTCGAGAGAGTAGTCTCCCACCCCCACCACCAAAGTGCGCATCAGCTGTTCTCTCCTGTCGTCATAGCAGTGTTAGTTGATTGTGAGGAGTCCGTCCGGAATGCCTTCGAGCTGCACCTCCACCCACATCGTGCGCCAGTTCTTGATTTCGTGGTAACGGCGCAGTTCCGCTAGGCCGCTGAGCAAACCCAGCCAGCCGGAGTACGGCGGCCGGGTCCCGTCGAATCCACTGTGGACGAACGTGAGCAGGGTGCGCCCCGCCGAGTCGGCCAACTCCCAGGACTGGACCATGTCGCCCCAGTCGATCGACATCGAACGCCCCGGTTGGATGTCGACGATGTGCGCGGGTGGACCGCCCATCGCCCAGCGGCCGCCGGGGCGCAGCTCGGCATCGACCTTTGCGCCGGACCACCGGGAAAACTGTGCCGGTTCGGTCAGCGACTCGTAGACCGCGAGCCGATCGGCGTCGATCAGCATCTCGCCGCGCAGCTCCGCGCTGGTGAAGTCGCACCGGGCGGTGGGTTCCCGCCCTTCGGCGTAGTCAGCCAGGTTGGCCAGGGCCAGCGCCCAGTACGTGTGCATCAGGCTGCGGTCGCCGGCTTCCATCAGTACCTCGGGCCAGCCATGTATCTCGGTCTGGGTGAGCGTCAGCAGCGTCGATCCGCTGTCCTCGCCTGGTCCTGACTCGGTGGCTAGTCCAATGTCGACGGTGGTGAGGACACCGTCGAGCTCCCAGTCGAAGCGCAGCGAGCTATCGTCGACGTGCCGCAGGTGTTGGCGCGGAGCTTCGCCACCCGGGGTGAAGCGACCCCAGAACTGGTACCGGTCGGGCAGATCCACTTCGGCGTGTTCGGCCAGCCAGACCCGCAGCGCCGCCGGGTCGGTGAGAGCACGGTATACCGCGCCCGGCGGGGCGGCGATACGGATGCGCTTCTTCAACGTGGCCATCGGTCTTCTCCTTGCCGACTTCTGTCGCCTTCGTCGTGGGAGCGGTCGGGGTAGCAGACGACGGCGAGTTTGAACGCGTCACCTTCGGCGCCGCCGTATCTGGTGAAGAGGTCCTGCAGGGCGGCCTTCAGATCGGCCATGAACTCGGGGCGTCGGTCCGGTCGCACCCGGATCTCGCCGGAGACACCGAGCGACGGCAGGTCCGGTTCGTCCGCGTCCGTCTCGCCGGCGCGGCGCCCGGCAGTTCGGCGCGGCGATCGTTGATGGGGCACTTCGGCGTGGTGGTCCGCTTCGCGGTGCTGGGCTGGTCGGCGGGCCGCTTGGGTGTGCAGGGCGGCGACATCCGACTGGACCTCTTCCATGAGGTCGAGGAGGTAGCCGAGGCTGGCCTCGTCGCGTTGCTGGCGTTGGCCGATCCGGCCGACGAGGCGGGGGGAGAGCCAGTAGGCGCGCGCGGTGGCCTGGTAGACGCCCTCGTTGATGCCGTGCACCCGGCGCTCGGCGACCTGCGTGACGAGTTCGTGCTCGACCAGCCGTTTGACGTGGTAATAGACGCGCTGTTGGGTCTGGCCCAGCCGGGCGGCGACCTCGGTGCACGAGCGCGGCTCGGCCAACTGGCGCAATAACTCGATGCGCTGCGGTTTGAGCAGCGTCTCGGCCTGCTCGAGGCGCTCCAGGTACAGGAGGTCTCTCATCACAAGGATCACCCTGTACGCACAAAATGTTTTTGTCAAATAGGTGGGTGCTGGCTTGGGTCGGCGCGCCGCGCGAGATCTACCGGATCATGACCTTGGTGCCACGCGGCTGATGGATGGCCCTCCCCGAGCGTGGTGTGTCGTCGCTGATTGTCGTAGGTGGTCAGCGGCGTCGAACCGGTTGACCCGTTCGTGGGGGCAACGGGTGCCGCTGTTCCCACCCAGTCGCCTGAGCAAGGCGCCCGGGCGTGTTGCCCCACGGGAAACTAGATAAGAACGCCGGTACTTGATAAAACCCCTGGGGATTACGTGCGCGCCCACGTCGGGCGCCGGGCCTGCGCTGGAACCGCCCAGCGCCCAGGCGGGATCGGATGGAGGCAGTGGATGCGGCAGGTGGTCCTGCAGTTTTTCGTCTCGCTCGATGGCTACAGCTGCGACGTGGACAACGGAATTCGAGACGTCATGATGGAGATAGACGATCCCGAGCAGGAGGAATACTTTGTCAGCAGGCTGCGGCAGGCCGGAACTCACATCATGGGCGGGTCCACCTACCAGGTCATGGCGCAGTTCTGGCCCACCTCCAGCCACCCGTCCGCTGGCGCCATGAACGACATCCCCAAGGTCGTGTTCTCCCGCACCATGACATCCGCCAACGACTGGCCCGAGACCCGGATAGCCAGCGGCGACACGGCAGAAGAGATCGCCAAGCTCAAAGCCGAGCCCGGCGGAGAGATCCTCGCCCACGGCGGCACCCGGTTCGTGCGTTCCTTGATCCGGCTTGGCCTGGTCGACCAGTACCGCCTGTGGGTGCTTCCCGCCGCGGCCGGCCGGGGCGCGCCACTGTTCACCGAGCTCGACCACCCCCTGAAGCTGCGCTTGGTGAAAAGCACGGCTTTCCCATCCGGAGTGCTCGAACTGGTATATGCGCCAGTCGGGACGCGTACCTGACCGCGTCGGCCACGTAGTTGGGCTCTTTCGGCCGGGCCAACCGGCGCAGCCGGCAACCGTACGCGATCGAGCCATCGACCGACTTCGTCGCGAGTTGGCCCGTGAGGCGTGCCCGCCCAGCGCTATTTGGAAGTCGTTGGCCACCGCACGGCCCCCCTAGACTCGCCTCACCCGATCGACGTTAGGGGCCTGTGATGACTGCTCCCGTGCCCGCTGCGCGGGCCTCCGCAGCACTGCCGGAGAGGTTGCCGACGCTTACCGGCATGAGGGCCATTGCGGCCGGTACGGTCTTCCTGTCTCACGTGCTGGCGTTGTATTTCTTCGCGGACCCAGGGGCCCAGAACACGGCCAGCAAGGTCCTCTTTCTCGGCAAGGGCTTCATCGGGGTGAGCTTCTTCTTCATCCTCAGTGGATTCGTGCTCACCTGGGTGTCCCGGGACACCGACACGATCAGGGCGTTCTGGCGCCGGCGGGCGATGAAGATATTCCCCAACCATGTCCTGACCTTCATCGCCGCGGTCGTCCTACTGGCCTACATCATGGGCCAGCCCCAAGGCCTTCTGACGGCGCTCGTCAACCTGTCCCTGCTGCATGCCTGGTTCGGGCTGGCGACCGCCTCCAGCTTCAACACCGTGGCATGGACGCTGTCGTGCGAGGCGTTGTTCTACCTGCTCTTCCCGTTCATCCTTCCGCTCATCCGGCGCATCCGTGGGCAATGGCTGTGGGCGTGCTGCGGCGCCTTGGTCGTCGTCATCTGGATCATCCCGTACCTCGCGACGCTGTCCGACCCGGGGCCGACGTCAAACCCCACTCTGCCGCCGGACCACCAGTACTGGGCCATTTACATCCTCCCGGCGGCGCGGTTGCCGGAGTTCATCCTGGGCATGGTGCTCGCCCGGGTCGTGGCCAGCGGCCGCCGGATCCCGGTCGGTGTCGGCGGGGGCATCGCCCTCACGTTACTGGCCGGCCTGCTCGCCGATCTGCTTCCGCTGAGGTACGGGCTGGTGGCCGTCTGGGTCGTTCCGCTCGCGTTGACCGTAGCCGCCGGCGCGGTTGCTGATGTCGAGGGCCGGCAGACGTTCCTATCCGGGCGGGCCATGGTCTGGCTCGGCGACATATCGTTTGCTTTCTATCTTTGGCACTTGCTGGTGTTGGCTACCGGCCGCACCTATTGGACGCCTCCGCAAGGCTATGCCACGCCTGCTGCCATCGTCATGATCCTCGCCCTGCTCGGGGTTATCATCCTGATCTCATGGGCCACCTTCGCCCTCTACGAACGACCACTCATGAGGCGGTTCGCGAGGGCGCGACGCCGATTGACCCCGCTCGCTCCCGTGAGCCCGGCGGATTCGGTGCGCCGGTCGGCCGACCCGGTTTGATCCTCGTCCAAAGGTCCCGACCCGATCGCCAGTCCCGACGCCATCGCCCACCTTCAACACAACTACACCCGACAACAGCTACGGGTATCGATCCTCGGCCGGCGCGCCATCACCGCCGGCACGAGTGAGACAACCCCGCGGTGCCGCCGGGATCCGGCGCGAGCACCTTGCCCGGGTTGAGGATCCCGGCCGGATCGAGTGCGGCCTTCACCGCACGATGGACCCGCAGGCCCACCGGACCCAGTTCGGTGGCGAGCCAATCTCGCTTGAGCAGACCCACGCCATGCTCGCCGGTGCAGGTGCCACCGAGGTCCAGGCCGAGCCGCATGATCTCGTCGAATACCCGCATTCCGCCGTGCACGCTGGTGGGATCGGCGTGGTCGACCACGATGACGGGATGGAGGTTCCCGTCACCGGCGTGACCGACGACGCCGACGAGGACAGCATGCCGTTGCGACGTCTCCTGGATACCCGTCAGCAGCTCGACGATCCGCGATCGGGGTACCGCGACATCGTCGACCACGAGACCGCCCCTGCCTTCGGGGAAAGTGCGCAGCGCCAGGCTTTCCATGGCCGGATGGGCAAGCCTGCGGGCGGCGGTCAACGCCTCGGCCTCGGCGGCATCCTCGGCGATGTAGGACTCGGTCGCGCCGGCTGACCGGCAACACCGGGCCATGGCGGCCAGATCATTCGCGGAACCGTCGTCGCTGTCGACCGCGATGAGTAGCATCGCCGCCGCGTCGGTGTCCAGGCCCATCGGCCGGTAAGCCTCGATCGCCCGCAGGTGGGTTTGATCGAGCAGCTCCAGCATGCTCGGCGTATGGCCGGCGTCGAGGATCGATGAGACCGCTTGCCCGGCGGCCGCCACGGTCGGAAACACGGCCACTATGGCCCGGGCTTCCTGGGGGGCCGACCGGAGCCGGACAGTGATCTCGGTGATGATCCCGAGCGTGCCTTCCGCACCGACAAACAGCTTGGTCAGGTCGTAGCCCGCGACCCGCCTCATCGTCGGGCGGCCGCAGCGCATGATGTCACCGTTGGCGAGCACCACCTCGAGGCCGAGCACGTGGTCGCCGGTGAGGCCGTACTTGACGCAGCACATCCCGCCGGCATTGGTCGAGATGTTGCCACCGATCGTGGAGCTCTCCCACGAGCCGGGATCCGGAGGGTAGTACAGTCCGTTCTCCCTGGCGGCCCGGCTCAGTGCGGCATTGACAACGCCGGGCTGTACGACCGCGATCCGCCGGTCGGAGGAAATCTCGAGGATACGGTTCAACCCCGTCAAGGACACGACCAGCGCGCCGTCGACAGCGTTGGCGGCGCCGGTCAGCCCGGTACGTGCGCCCTGCGGGAC
>JBLNGJ010000655.1:0-2735 GCA_050264675.1 Micromonosporaceae bacterium | reverse complement strand
AACACGACGTCCCGGTGCTCGGCGCGTTCGCGACGCTGCCGCCCATCACCGGCGTCGTGGTGCTGGTGCGCCACGCGCACGCCGGCACCCGGGAGGCATGGGGCGGGCCGGACACGGCCCGCCCGCTGGACGCGGCCGGCCTGCGCCGGGCCAACGATCTGGCCGATCTGCTCGTGTGGTTCGCGCCCGAGCGGTTGGCATCGGCCGCACCGTACCGGTGCGTGCAGACCCTGGTGCCCTTCGCCGCCCTGGTCGGCCAACCGATCGAAATCGATGCCTGCTTCGACGAGGGCGCCGACCCGGCGGCGGCCGCGACCCGGCTGCGTGAGCTGGGTGCGGGCGGTCGGTCCACAGTGGTCTGCAGCCAAGGTGGCCTTATCCCGGCCGCGCTGGCCGAGCTGACCGGCGGATCGGCCGCGGCGTTCACCACCCCCAAGGGTGCCGGTTGGGTACTCAGCTTCACCGGCTCACGGCCCGTGCGAGTGGACGGGCTGCCCCGACCCTGACCCGGACCCCGACCGGGGCCCCTCGGCGGACACGACCGAGGCGGCCGCCGGTGGCGGCCGCCTCGCTGTTCGGACAGCTTTGGCTGAGAAGCAGAGTCAGCGCTTCTTGGCGGGTGCCTTCGCGGTGCGCACGGTGGTGGCGCTCCGAGAGGTCGTCGCCGCCTTGGTGGCCTTCTTGGCCGGGGCCTTCTTGGCGACCGTTTTCGACGTCGTCTTCTTCGCCGGCGCCGCGGCCTTGGCCACCTTCGGCACGCGGCCAGCCGCGACCATGTCCTTGAAGCTCGCGCCGGCGCGGAAGGCCGGCACCGAGGTCTTCTTCACCTTCACGGACTCGCCCGTGCGGGGGTTTCGCGCGGTGCGAGCGGCGCGGACCCGCTTCTCGAAGACGCCGAACCCGGTGATCGCCACCTTGTCGCCCTTGGTTACGGCCGACTGGATTTCGGCGAGGACCGCGTCGAGCGCAGCGGTCGCGGACTTCCGGTCACCCAGTCGTCCCGCGAGCGCCTCGATGAGCTCGGCCTTGTTCACAACAACTACCCTCCCATGACCCATTGCTGTCTTTAAAACAGCGATTCTGCGCGCACGTTAGTCCAACGCTTCGCCGGACACAAACATCTGAGCCAAAAAGGTGTTGGTTCGCAACGGATCCAACCGGTCGGGGGACCAGAACGTCGCCGGTGTGGGCAGTCTGGCGCGACCACGACGGTCATCGGGTCGGGGTAAGGGACTCTACGGCCACCCGCCCGGCACCGGTGGACCGGTGTCCACGTCGGAGCGTCGCGGCCGCGACCCCGATGGCGTTGCCCCCGCTGGGTTTGCACTCTGGACCTCCTAAAATCTGGGAGGTAGCTTCACGGCGTGGGACAGAGCATCAGTGGCGTGGGTGTTCTCGACAAGGCGGTGGTGATCCTAGGTGCCTGCGTCGACGGCGCGAGCCTCGCCGAGCTGGTCGAGCGGACCAAGCTGCCGCGAGCCACGGCCCACCGTCTGGCCCAGGCGCTAGAGATCCACCGTATGCTCGTGCGGGACGCGCAAGGCCGCTGGCGCCCCGGTCCACGCCTCGGTGAGCTCGCCAACGCCGCGCCCGACGTGCTGTTGACCGCGGCCGCGCCGATGCTCACGTCGTTACGCGACGCCACCGGCGAGAGTGCCCAGCTCTACCTGCGCCGCGCCGACGAACGCGTCTGCGTGGCCGCGTCCGAGCGGGTCAGCGGGCTGCGCGACACGGTTCCCGTCGGTGCGGTGCTGCCGATGACGGCCGGCTCGGGGGCGCAGGTTCTGCTCGCCTGGGAGCCGCCCGAGGCGGTCCTGCCGCTGCTACCCCGATGCACGTTTACCGGCCGCACCCTCGCCGAGGTGCGTCGTCGCGGCTGGGCGCAGAGTGTGGCCGAGCGCGAGGTGGGCGTCGCCAGCGTCTCCGCACCGGTTCGCGACCGAGCTGGGCGGGTCATCGCCGCCATCAGCGTCTCCGGGCCGATCGAGCGGCTGGGGCGCCGCCCGGGTGACCGGCACGCGATGGCCGTGGTCCGGGCGGGTCAGCGCCTCTCCGGCCTGTAGGAGCACAATCTCAACGTGACCGATCCCTTCACCGACCCGAAGTCGCCGTACAGCTGGGCGAAGCACGCGCACGAGATCGGGTCTGTCCCGCCACCGAGCGGGGACCCGGCCCGGTACCACCGCGACACGATCGAGTTCGGCGCCGTCAGTATGCCGCCGCCGGCTCGCCCCCGCGGTCGCGGCGGGCTCATCATCGCGATTGCGCTGGTGGTGGTGTTGCTCGTGGGGGCCGCGGCCGTCGCCGGCGCGTACGTGTGGTTTGGCTGGGGCACGACCCAGCCCGAACAGGTGATGCCCGGTTCGGCGGTGGCCTTTGCGCGGATCGACCTCTCGCCGGGGCTGGGCCAGCGCCTGAAGGTCGACCAGCTGGCCCGCAAGTTCCCGCGCCGCACCGATTCGACGCAGGTGCAGGATCTTCGGCGCAGCATCGTCGAAGGGCTCGACCTGGAACCGCTGGACTACGAGGCCGACATCCAGCCGTGGTTCGGCGACCGGGTCGGGGTCGCGCTCTGGAGTAGCGGGACCAGCCCGCGCCCGTGCACGCTCACGGCGCTCGCCAGCAAGGACGATGCCAAGGCGGCGACGGCGCTGGCGAAGGTGCGCGACCATCGCGAAGACGGCGAGTTCGGTTATGCGTTCCGCGACGGCTACGCCGTGACGGCCAGTTGTTTC
>JBLNGJ010000654.1:0-5169 GCA_050264675.1 Micromonosporaceae bacterium | reverse complement strand
TCCGGCGCCAACGCGTGGCGCTTCACGCCGACGAAGAACTCATCGATCGGGATCAGGCGGGTCCCACGCACCGACTCGGCCTCCACCGTGGCGCCGGTGGCCAGCAGCGGCGGATGCGCGTCCCCGGCCGGTGAGGCGGTGCCGAGGTTGCCGGCCACGGTGGCCCGGTTGCGGATCTGCGGGGACCCGACGGTACGGGAGGCCACAGCGAGGGCCGGTGCTTCCGCGGCGAGTTCGGTGATGATCTGGGCGTACGGGACGCCAGCGCCCAGGCGCAGCTGCCCGTCGTCGCGGTCCCACTCGGCCAGCTCGGCCACCCGGGTCAGATCGAGCAGCGCCGCCGGCGCCGGTCGGCCGAAGTTGAGGCCGACCATCAGGTCGGTGCCGCCGGCGATCGGCACCGCCAGCGGGTTGTCCGCCTTGGCCGCCAGCGCGTCGGCCCAGCGTGTCGGTTGCGCGAAATCCATTGCGGCTCACCCTCAACTGCGGCCGAGTCTACGGCGCGATGCCGGCTCTCTACGGCGCGATGCCAGCCGCAGGTACGGGCGACCGACCGGACGGTCCGGTTACGCCACGCGTAGGGCCTCCAGTAGCGCGCTGTCGCCGGCCGTGTCGAGCACGTCGAACGCGATCCGGCCCCAGACCGCCAGGGCCAGGTCGCTCGCGCTACCCGACGCGGCCGCCCGGGTCGGGTGTGCGTCGTCGTCGAGCAGCGTGTCGGTGTCCAACAGCGCCACACCGCCCCCACGCAGCCGCACGTACCACTTGTGTCCCAGGTCGGCCGCGACCAGATGGACCAGCCCGGCGACCTCGGCCGCCTCGCGCCGGCGCCCGGCCGGCAGGAACGTGTCGAACGCTTCGGCCACGGTGTCGCCGGCGAGCTTGCCCTCGATCGGCTCGGGCAGGCCGGTGGCGAGCTGGACGTCCCAGCGGTGTATCGCGGTCTCGTGGGCCATTCGGCGGTGCCAGAAGGCGGCCGTCTTGGTCTGCGGCGCCCAGTTCCACGCGGGCAGGTCGGGGTCGGCCGCCTCGAGCGCGGAGTCGAGCTGGCCGAGCTCCCGCTCGAACCAGGCCAGCACGGCCTCGTCGGCGGCGGGCGGCGCGTCCTCCGGCACCCCGGTCGGCCCCCACGGCTGGTCGGTGGTGCCGGCACCGAGCCGGGTGTGGGTGCGCCGGTAGACCCCGCCGAGGTGGCGCACCAGCTCGCCCACGCTCCACTCCGGACAGCTGGGCACCGTCAGCGACAGCACGTCGGGCTGGTCTACCGCGGCCCGGAACGCGGCCCCGTCGGCCCGCAAGGCAGCCAGCCAGAAGTCTTTGCTGCCGTGGGTTCTGCTCACACGACCTCCCACCTGCCCGGGACTCAACTGCGCGGCGCCTGCCGCCGCACCCGGTGACAGCCAGCTTAGGGTGATCCTGTGATCGACGTTACCCTCGCCGAACATACGACGCTCCGGTTGGGTGGGCCGGCCAAGCGTCTGGTGACCATCGTCGACCCGGACGAAGTCCGCCAATTGGTGCGCGAGCCGGGGCCGCTGCTGATCCTCGCCGGCGGCAGCAACGTGGTCGTCGGCGACGACGGCTTCCCGGGCACCGTGGCCTTGCTGCGTACCAACGGGATCCGCACCGCGACCGACGGCGACGATGTGCTGCTCACCGTCGAGTCCGGGCAGCCGTGGGACGACGTGGTCGCGCTGGCCGTGACCGAGGGCCTGGCCGGCATCGAGTGCCTCTCCGGCATCCCCGGCTCGGCCGGGGCCACCCCGATGCAGAACGTCGGCGCGTACGGCCAGGAGGTGGCGCAGACCATCGTCACCGTGCGGGCGCTGGACCGGCACACCGGCCAGACGCGCGACCTGCCCGCGGCGGAGTGCGGCTTCGCCTACCGCACCAGCCGGTTTCGGCAGGCCGAGCGCTTCGTCGTGCTGGCGGTCACGTTCCGCCTGCGCCGATCGTCGTGGTCGGAGCACATCCGGTACGCGGAGCTGGCCGCGGCCCTGGCGGTTCCGGTCGGTGGACGGGCGCCGCTCGCGCAGGTCCGGACGGCTGTGCTGGCACTGCGCGCCGGCAAGGGGATGGTGCTCGACCCGCTCGATCCGGACACCTTCTCGGTCGGCTCGTTCTTCACCAACCCGGTGCTCGCCCCGGACGCCTTCCCACGGTTGCGCCAGCGCGCGCTGGACCGGGTGGGCGCCGAACCGGTGGCGTGGGCCGGTGCGGATGGCGCGACCAAGGTGAGCGCGGCCTGGCTGATCGAGCGGGCCGGCTTCGGGCGCGGCTATCACGGCGGGCACCCGGGCGTCGCCGTCTCGGCCAAGCACACGCTGGCGCTGACCAACCGTGGCACCGGCAGCACGGCCGCCCTGCTGGCGCTGGCCCGAGAGATCCGCGACGGTGTGGCGGCGGCCTTCGACGTGCAGCTCACCCCCGAGCCCGTGCTCGTCAACTGCGCCCTGTAACCGCGCGTATCGGCGCCCGGCCGGCGTTTTGCCAAAGTCAGCGAGTGGCGTCGACCAGGGGGGTGCTCATCCGCATCAGGTAGTGGCTGGACGGCACCCGGCTGACCGTGTCGAGGATCTCGGTGCCCACCTCGCCGAAGGCGGCCCGGGCCAGCCGGTCGAACCCGTCCGGGGTGCGCACGTGCTCGCCGCGGTCGTTCTCCGACATCCACCGCGAGATCCGGCCCTGGCCGGGATGCAGGCATGGGTCGACGCTGATCACCCGCCCACCGGGGGCCAGCGCCCGGGCAGCGAGGTCGAGCAGGGTCGCCGAGTCGGCGTCGCTGAGGTGGTGCAGCAGGCCGAAGAGCAGCACCGCGTCGACCGGCGGCAGCCGGTCCACGTGCGCCCTGGTCAGCAGCTCGCAGCGGAACTCGCCCCGCCCGCCGTAGCGGCGCCGGGCGTAAGCGATGTACTCCGGCGAGGTGTCAAAGCCGTAGTACTCGACCGGGGGGAGCCGGTCGAAGTAGTACGCCGGCCCGCAGCCCACATCCAGCACCCGGTCGCCGGGCGTGAGCTTCGCCTCGTCCAGGCACCGGTGACGCACCCGGTCGGCACCGACCGCTTTCTGCAGGGCGATGTAGAGGCCGACATGATCGAGCAGTCGCCGCAGTCGGGCGAGCATCCGCACGTCCCTCCGGGTTGGTTCGGGGCTGGACCGCCGGTCAGCTTAACCAGCCTCGGCCGCTGACGCGCGGCCAACCGAGCCGCCACCGCGGAGCCGCCACCCCGGCGGCGCGTCACTGCACCACACCGACCCCGACCACGCCGGGGGTGTGCCGCAGCCGTTCGCCCACGCTGGCGAACGACTCGCCGGCCGGCGGGTAGCCGCGCATCATCAGGGCCTGGCCGTCGCCGGTGTAGCTGAGCCGCAGCACGATGCAGCGGTCGAGGATTTCCCGAACCGCGCGCTCGACGTGGTCGATCGTGGCACCGGAGACGAGGGTGAGCGTGACCTCCAGCCCGCGGCGGCGGGGGATGTACCCGCGTTCGAGTATCCGGATCAATCGGAGCACAACTAGCGCGACGATCGAGGTCACCACCGCGGCCAGCCAGGATCGCAGCCCCACCGCGAGCCCCACCGCCGCGGTGACCCAGAGTGACGCGGCGGTGGTCAGGCCCCGGGTGGTGGCTCCCTCACGCACGATCGCCCCACCGCCGAGGAAGCCGATACCGGTCACCACCTGGGCGGCGATGCGGGTCGGGTCGCCACCGGCGACGTGGGCACCGGCGAGGGTGAACAGCGCGGCGCCGAGGGCGACCAGCATGTGGGTGCGCAGCCCGGCCTGCTGTGCGCTCATCTCGCGCTCCACCCCGAGCAGGGCGCCCAGGCCCGCCGCGGCGATGATCTGCACCCCGATGATCCAGGTCACGGCGGCTCCTCCGGTGAGACGTATCTCCACCCTAGGGCGGAGGCCTCAGGCCGGGGCCACTGCCGACCAGGCGACCGTGAGCTCACCCAGCCGCCAGCGCCGCGGTTCCCGGACAATCGGCCAGCCGGCGTCCCGGGTCGCCGCGACGGCGCGGGCGAAGCGTTGCCGCGCCCCGAACGGGGCGTACGCGACCGCGGCCGCCCAGGCGTGGTCGAGGGCGGCCAGGAACCCGTGCACCGCCTGCCCGGGCACGTTGTGGTGGATCAGCGCCTTGGGCAGCCGCGCGGCGAAGGCGGCCGGTCGGTCGAGGGTGGTGAGATCGGCCGTGAGGGTGAGCCTGGTCGGTGTGCCGGTCGCGTCGATGGTCAGCCAGGTGCCGAGGTGGCCGCGCTCGTCGCAGGTGCCCTCGACCAGTGCGCCGCCCGGCGCCAAGCCCCCGGCGACGGTGCGCCAGGCCGCCGCGACGACGCCCTCGTCGTACTGCCTGAGCACGTTCAGCGCCCGTACGATCACCGGTCGGAGACCGGCCAGCTCGAACCCGCCGCGTCGAAAATCCAGCCCGGGCGGGTCGGCGGCCTTCGCCGCGGATTCGACCCGGTCCGGATCGATCTCGAGCCCGACCACCCGAACGTCCGGACGGACGTGGGCGGCGAGCGCCGAGCGCAGCTGCACCGTGGTGATCGGCGTGGCGCCGTAGCCGAGGTCGACCACGAGCGGGTCGGCGGCGCCGCGCAGCACCGGACCCAGCGCGTGCCCGAGCCAGCCGTCCACCCGCCGCAGCCGGCCCGCGCCGGTGGTGCCGCGGGTGATCGCGCCGACCGGGCGGCGGGCCGTCATCAGGTCACCCGGTGCACCTTGTGCTGGGCCGCCTGGGCCAGTGGGCGGACCACGAGCCGGTCGACGTTGACGTGATGCGGTCGGGTGACCGCCCAGGCCACGCAATCGGCGATGTCGTCGGCGACCAGCGGCGCCGCCACGCCGGCGTAGGGTGCGGCGGCCCGCTGGGCGTCGCCGTCGAAACGGACCAGCCCGAACTCGTCGGTGCGCACCATGCCCGGGGCGAGCTCGACCACCCGGACCGGGCGTCCGCACAGCTCCAGCCGCAGCGTCTCGGCGAGCGCCGCCTCGGCGTGCTTGGCCGCGGCGTACCCGCCGCCACCCTCGTAGACGATCATGCCGGCGGTCGAGCCCATCACCACCACCGTGCCCTGGCCGCTTCGCTCCAGCTCCGGCAGGAACGCCTGGGTCAGCCGCAGCGTGCCCAGCACGTTGACCTCGAACATGCGCTGCCAGTGCGC
>JBLNGJ010000653.1:0-8762 GCA_050264675.1 Micromonosporaceae bacterium | reverse complement strand
TACCACTTGCCCTTCAACCGCTGTGGCCAGGGCGCACTCAGCGAGACGGTGGAGCCCTGGATGACGGTACGCGCGAACGGCGCGGCGGCGGTGGTCGAGCCCACCGAGAGCGAAAGCCCGGCCGGCGCGGACGCGAAGGTCAGCACGACCGTCTTCGGGTCGAGCCGTCGCACGAGCGTGCTTGTCAGGCCCTCGGCGTCGGTCGCCGTCAGCGCGAGCTCCAGGTAGGCCGGATACTCGTGATCGGGTGCGATGAACGATCCGCTGGCCACCCCCGACCACTCCTGCAGGACGTGGGTGTGGCAGTTGTCGGTCGCGAAGCAGTGCTGCAGGCGCAACTGCCAGCGCAGTGCGGACGCGGGTAGGCTGCCCTGCTCCGGGTCGGTGGCGTGACCGCTGTAACTGATCGGGTCGCCCACGGCCCAGGTCAGTCCGGCGGCTGGGGTGTCCACAAAGGCGGTTGGCTGGCTGCTGCCGGCCGTGATCGTCACCGTGGTCGTGCCGGTTGCGCCGAGGGTGTCCACGACGCTGAGCCGAGCGGTGTGGACACCGCCGTTGGCATAGACGAAGGTCGCCGTGGGTGTCGTCGCGTCGACGGTTCCGTCGTCGGTGAAGTCCCACCGGTACTGCAGCCGGCCCTGATCGGCCGGGTCGGCGTCGGTCGAACCGGTGCCGTCGAAGTTGACCGTCAGTGGTGTTGCTCCCGAGGTGGGGGCACCCGAGGCGAGCGCGACCGGTGGCTGGTTGGCCGGGAAGTAACGGATCCGCCGGACGGTCCCACCACTCAGGTCGGTGTAGTACAGCTCCCCGCCCGGTCCGATGGCCAGGTCGGTCGGCGCGGACGCGGCCGAGCCGAACGTCTCGATGTTGTTCGGGCTGGGCAGGCCGCCCGGGCTGGTGGGCTTCATCGCCCAGATGCAGTTACGGCTGTAGTCGGCGAAGAAGAGCGCACCCGCGTAGGCGGCGGGGTAGGAGCCGCCGGCGGCCGGATAGAACACCGATCCGGTCACTGACGAGCCACCCGACGGACAGAGCTCGCTCGTGACCACCTTGTTCGCGTGGTTATAGGTGAAGTACGGGGCCGTTTCCCCACCGCTCGCGTACAGGGTTTCGCACAGGTTGAGGTTGACGTTGTCGTAGCTGGACATTCGAGCCGCGCCCTCAAAGCAGGGCCAGCCGAAGTTGGTCACGCCCGCGGTCGGGTTCACCACACGGTTGATCTCTTCCCAGGTGTTCCATCCGACGTCGCTGACCCAGACCTCGTTCGTGCCGGGTCGAACGGTAAAGCGGAACGGGTTGCGAAGTCCGTGGGCGACGATCCGACGGGCGTTGAGATCGGCCGAGCCGGCCAGAGGGTTGTCGGACATCGCCGCGCCGGTGACCGGGTCCAGGCGCAGCACCGCGCCGTCCAACCCGGTCGGGTCGGCCGTGGTGCGCACGTCCTGCGAACGAAGGGCTCCACCCTCCGCGGCAGGCGGGCTCATGGCGCCGCCGGGCGGGTCACCGCAGGGGTTGACCGGGCTGCTGAGCTGGCCGTAGTCGGTCGCGCTGAAGCTCGCCCCGTCGCCACCGGTGACGTACAGCGCGCCGTCGGCGCCGAAGTGCAGGTCGCCGATCGAATGGCTGGGATATTGCTGGCACCAATCGTGGACGAGGACCTGCTCGCCGCCGGTCATCGTGTTGCCGTTGGCCTGCAGCCGGGACAATCGCCCGGTGACGACGCAGGTGCCGTCGTTGGCGTTGGCGCAGACATCATTCCAGACCGGCGCGGACTGTCCGGGTGGCGCATCATAGGTGTAGAGCACATACACCCATGGGTCGGCGGGGAAATTGGGGGCCAGGGCCAACCCGAGAAGACCGCGGTCCCACTGGTTGTGAACGTTCGTCGAAAGGTCGGCAAAAACCGTCGGCGTTGAGTCTGCGAGATTGTCGAACACCTTCACGACGCCGCGCTTCTCCGCGACGAAGATCCGACCGTCGGGAGCGAACTCCAGGTTGGTCGGCTGGGTGAGGCCGGTGAAGACCACCTGCTCCTGGAAGCCGGACGGCAACGCGATGGCCGCGGCCGGGGCTGCCTCGAGCGGAATCAGCGTGCCGAGGCCCAGCACGCCAATTACGACAACTTTCAATGCACGCCGTCCGTGCCTCATGCCGCCAACCTTCTCCGCGCAGCGATAAACCTCGGCCGCGGCGACGGGCCAGAATCGCAGTGTCAGCCGCCTTTTCGGCCGCCATATCGTATCGAAATGACCGGGCCAATCGTTTGTCTGCTTCCCGACAAATTAAGCCAGGTAACTGAGTAACCGAGCGCCAGGTTATGAGGTCGCCAAGCAGACAGCGTCGGCCAGGCGACACGCCGCGCACATCCTGAGGCTGTGCTTTTACCTTCGGTGTCAACCGGCCCGATCCTGGCCGTGGTCGGCGCGAAGGGGACCCCGATCTATGACTGCCATGGCCGGTAACGCCGGTAGGTGCTCGACCTGGACCCGGCTGGGGATCATCTCGGTCATGATGGTGGGGTCGGCCTTGGCGGTGACCGCCGCACCGGCCAACGCCGGTCTGGCCCCGCGGTACGGGTCGGCCTATGTATGGGCCAACGACCCCACCAGCGCGATCGGCGTGCCATACCTGCCCAGCCTGGGCTACCAGTTCAACTCGTCATTCTTCCAGAACCGCGTGATCCGCCAGGGAACCGGCGCCTACGCCGTGCACTTCCCGGGCATCGACCCGTACGGCACCGCCCTGGTCACCGCGTATGGTGGGTCCGACGAGCGGTGCAAGATACTCTCCTGGGCCGGCGCGCCCGGCTACCCGCCACCCATCACCGACACCTGGCTGCATGTGCGCTGCTTCACCCGTACCGGCGCACCGGTCAACACCCGGTTTACGGCCAGCTACACCTACCCCGAGCCGGGTGTGGCGCGGGCGGCGTACCTGTGGCACGACCAGCCGTCGGCGCCGCTCGGCGTGGTGACCACGCCCAGCCTGACCTACCAGTACAACTCCGAGGGCAGCCCCAACACCGTCACCCGGGTGGCGACGGGAGCTTACTTCGTCCGGCTGACCGGGCTGAGCCTGCTGCCCGAGGTCGCCCGCAACCTTCAGGTGACCGCCTACGGGGCGCCCGCCGACCCCAGCGCCTCCTGTTCAATGGGTAACGATCCGGCGCCGCCCGGGGAGGACGAATACCCGGTCAACTGCTACACCGCCGCCGGTACGCCGATCAACAGCAGCTTCGTCCTGACCTACGTCGAGAACGGCAACCACCTGCTCGCGCCGACCGGCTCCCACCCGACGGCATTAGCCCAGGTGACCTGCCATCCGCTCTATCCGCCCCCGGGCTGCCTGATCGGAGAGGAGTTCGACACCAATCCGACGGAGACCGCCAGCCTCGACGTGATCGGGCCCGGTCAGTACGCCGTGCACCTTCCGGTCTCCTTGTCCGGTGGCAACGTCTCGGTGGGCAACCTCTTTCCCGGACGCTGCAAGGTCGCCTACTGGAGTTCGGCGGCGGGGGTACGGGTGAACTGCAGCGACCTGACCGGCGCCGCGCCCGTGTACATCACCTTCGCGGTGAGCTTTGTCGGCTAGCTACCGCACATCGGTGGGTCGAGGCCAAGAGAGCTGACCTGACTGCTCGCTCGAGCCGGGTCAGGAGTCGTCTGCAACGGACGTCATCGGGCCGCGAAGGTACACCGCCACCGGTTCGCCATGCCGGACCGGCTTCGCCGACGGCGGCCCGTCGGCCATGATCAGTGGCTCGACACGTTCCAGATAGAAGTCCGCCACAGCCGCTGGAGAATCCCAAACGTTGACGTGCATGACCGAACCGTCGGCCACACGCCAAGCGATACTGCCGACCAACGCGGCCGGCGGTTCGGTGAGCAGCCGCAGCCGGGTAGTCCATGCGTGCCACTCACGTGCCGGAACGGTCACCGTTTCTGCGAACATTGCCCCGCCCTCCTTCTCTAGAGCCCTTCACTAGTGACGCTCACTAGTGAGCGCTACTGGTATCGTCGGCCACACCATGCCGGAAGTCAAGCCCATCCCCCGCAAAGAGCGAGCGCGGGCAACCCGCGGGCGCATTGTCGCCGCGGCGTACGAGCTGTTCGCCGAGCGGGGATTCACCGGCACCACCATGCCCGACGTGGCCGCAGCGGCCGGGGTAGCAGTACAGACCGTGTACCTTGTCTTCCGGACCAAGACCGCGCTCCTTGATCAGGTCTACGCCGCGGCGGTCCTGGGTGCCGACGAGGTCCGGCCGCTGGACTCCGAGTGGTTCCGTGCCGCCATCACCGAGCGGGAGCCGCGCCGAAGCCTGCAGATCATGCTGGCTGGAGTGCTGTCGGTGAGTGCTCGCGTGGCACCGCTTGCGGCGACGATGGACACGGTCCATGACGACGAGATCAAGGCACTGCGGGCGGAGAAGGAGGCCCTGCGCCGGCAGGTGCATCGTGCCTTCGTCGAACACCTGAAGAAGATGGGGGCCCTGCGTCCCGGGCTGACCATCGACAGGGCGACCGACCTGTTCCTCGGGCTCGCCTCACCCGCGATGTACCACGCTATGACCGCTGACCACGGCTGGGTAGATCAACAGTGGGCGAGCCAACTCCTTGACCTTCTCGCCCATGGACTGCTCAGGTCTGGGTAACCCCGTTCGCGACCCTCGGGGCAGGATAGGGCAATGGCACGGGTACGGGCGCCGGAGCTGCGCGGACGAGGGTGGCTCAACACGGGCGGCAAACAGTTGAGCATCAAGGACTTCCGGGGGCGAATCCTCATCCTGGACTTCCGGACGTCCTTGTTGGAACCGTCAACTCCCTCCGGAGCAACAGAATGAGCGACGTGAGCCTCGGAACCGCCAAGGTGGTCGTGAACAGAACGCTGTCGCTTGACGGCTTCATCGCCGGTCCCGGTGACACGATGGACTGGATCTTCGACTTCGTAGCGCCGGACGCGGCCTGGCTGATGGAGATCGCGGCGGCCACCGGCGCCATGCTCGTCGGCCGGCGGACCCACGAGGTAGGCAAGAGGATGAAAGCCGACATGGAGCGGGGGTCAGCAGCGAGCGAGGCGGGGTACCCCATCTCCGGTCCCGTGTTCGTCCTGACCCACGAGCCCCCGGATCCGCCGGACCCGGGGGTCACGTTTCTCACTGGTGACATCGGGGATGCGGTCGACACGGCACTGGCCGCTGCCGGCGGCAAGAACCTGGAGATCCTCGGCGCCGATGTGGCCGGCCAGTGCCTGCGGCGGGGGCTCGTCGACGAGATCCTGGTGTACCTCCTTCCGGTGCTGCTCGGCGACGGCGTCCGCTTCTCGTCCCCGGGCCTACCTAGGATCGACCTGGAACCGATCAGCAGCGTGCAGGCCGGCGCCGTGAGCATCCTCAGGTTCCGGGTCCGCAAGTAGCCCCGCCGCACCGGCGGCACCTGACTGAGCCACCGGATCAATCCGAACGCGATCGTCGGGCAGGATGGAGGCATGACGCGGGTACGGGCGCCTGAGCTGCGCGGACGTGGCTGGCTGAACACCGGCGGTCGGGAGCTGAAGCTCGCCGACTTCCGCGGACGCATCCTGATCCTGGACTTCTGGACCTTCTGCTGCATCAACTGCCTGCACGTGCTGGATGAGCTGCGGCCGCTGGAGGAGAAGTACGCCGACGTGCTGGTCATCGTCGGCGTGCACTCGCCGAAGTTCGAGCATGAACGCGACCCCCTGGCGCTGGCCGCGGCCGTGCAGCGCTACGGCGTGGAGCATCCGGTGCTGGATGATCCACAGCTGCAGACCTGGAGCCAGTACGCGGCCAAGGCCTGGCCCACGCTGACCGTGGTCGACCCGGAGGGCTACGTGGTCGCGTCGATGGCCGGCGAGGGGCACGCCGAGGGGTTGACCCGGTTGGTCGAGGAGCTGGTGATGCTCCACTCCGAGCGCGGCACGCTGCATCGCGGCGACGGCCCGTACGTCGCGCCGCCACAGCCGCCAACCACGCTGCGCTTTCCCGGCAAGGCGATCCTCTCCCCCACCGGCACGCTGCTGGTGGCCGACTCGGCCCACCACCGCATCGTCGAACTCGGCGTGGACGATGACGCCACCGTGCTGCGCGCGTTCGGCGACGGCGAGCGCGGCCACGTGGACGGCCCGACGGCGCACGCCCGCTTCCGCGAGCCGGGCGGCCTGTGCCTGCTGCCGCCGTCGGTCGCCGAGCTGGCCGGTTATGACCTGGTGGTCGCCGATACGGTCAACCATCTGCTGCGCAGCATCAACCTCAGCACCGGCGAGGTCGGCACGGTCGCCGGCACCGGTCGCGCCTGGCGCTCCACAGTAGACTTTCACGCCCACGATGCGATCGCGGCCGACCTCTCCTCGCCGTGGGATCTGGCCTGGTTCGACGACCGGGTCATCGTCGCCATGGCCGGTATCCACCAGCTGTGGTGGTTCGACCCGGTCAAGCGGACGGTCGGCGTCTATGCCGGCACCACGGTCGAGGCGCTGCGGGACGGCCCGCTCGAGGGCGTCTTCATGGCCCAGCCGTCGGGCCTGTCGGTCTCGGCCGACGGGACGACGTTGTGGATCGCCGACGCCGAGACGTCGGCGCTGCGCCGGGTGCGCGACGGCGAGATGGTGACCGTCGTGGGCCGCAGCCTCTACGACTTCGGCCACGTCGACGGGCCGGCCGGCGATGCCCTGCTCCAACATCCGCTCGGTGTGTGCACGTTGCCGGACGGGTCGGTGCTGGTCGCCGACACCTACAACGGGGCGGTGCGCCGCTACGACGACGCGACCGACACGGTCAGCACCGTCGCCACCGACCTCGCCGAACCCAGCGACCTCGTGCTGCTTCCCGATGGCGACGTGCTCGTGGTCGAGTCGGCCGCGCACCGCGTCACCCGCCTCGCCGAGGCCGCGGTGACCGCCGCCGGCCTGAACCCGGCCACGACCGCCACCGACGCGCCGACCGGCGTACGCCATCGCAGCGAGCGCCCGCCGACGCTGCTCGCGCCGGGTCGGGTTGCGCTGGAGGTGGTCTTCACGCCCGCACCCGGTCAGAAGCTCGACCAGACGTTCGGTCCGGCCACCCGGCTGGAGGTGTCAGCCTCGCCGCCGTCACTGCTGGTCGAGGGCGCCGGGGTCGGCACCGAGTTCGGCCGCACGCTGGTGCTCGCCGCCGACGTGGATGGCGGTGTGCTTGCGGTCGTGGCCCAGGTGGCGACATGCGATGCGGAGGCCGAGCACGCGGCGTGCCACCTCACCCGGCAGGACTGGGGCGTGCCGATCCGGGTCGACGCGGGCGGGGACGACCGCCTTCCGCTCGTCCTCCACTCGCGAGATCTTGGATGATTTGCGGGCCTCCAGGCCCCGAAATCATCCAAGATCTACGAAGGGGCGGGGGCGCAGGCCGACCGACTCGAGGGCGGCGCGCACCCGGCGGGCCAGGTCGACGGCGCCCGGCGTATCGCCATGTACACAGAGCGACTCGACCGGGTTGCTTACCACCACCGCCTCGGCAAAGTGGGTCGCGCTGGTCGCCTCGGTGACGTCGACCGCCTCGACCTCGCCCGACTGGGCCAGCCGGATCGCCCGGGCCACGACCGAGTCCGGGTCGGTGATCACCGCTCCGTACACGGTGCGGGGCACCAACGTACCGTCACGCCGGTAGGCCCGGTCGGCGAAGCCTTCCGCGACCACGCGCAGACCGGCGCCGGCCGCGGCCTGGGCCAGCACCGAGCCGGGCAGGCACAGCACCGGCAGGCTGCGGTCGTAGTCGAGCACCGCGGCCACGATCGCCGAGGCCTGCCCTACATCGGTGGCGGCGGTGTTGTAGAGCGCACCGTGCGGCTTGACGTAGCGCACCCGTTCGCCGTGCAGCCGACAGAACGCCTCCAGCGCACCGATCTGGTAGATGATCTCGTCGCGTAGCTCGCCCATGTCGTAGTCGATGCGCCGCCGGCCGAAGCCGGCGAGGTCGCGGTAGCCGACCTGGGCACCGATCGCCACACCCCGGTCGGCGGCCCACTCGCACACCCGCCGCATCGTCGGCGCATCACCGGCGTGCAAGCCGCAGGCGACGTTGGCGCTGGAGACGATGCCCAGCAGAGCCTCGTCGTCGCCGAGCCGCCACGCACCGAAGCCCTCACCGAGATCGGCGTTCAGGTCCATGGCGTGGCCCTCAGGTCCATGGCGTGGCCCTCATGTCCATGGTGCGAACCTCAGGTCCATGGCGTGGCCCTCATGTCCATGGTGCGAACCTGACCGTGGCGCCCGGTCGGGCTTGGGCGAGTAGCGGCAGGTCGGTCCGGTCCACCACCGCGATCACCGGGTATCCGCCGGTGGTTGGATGGTCGGCCAGAAAGACCAGCGGTTGCCCGTCCGCCGGCACCTGCACCGCGCCCACGGTGATGCCCTCGCTCGGCAGCTCCATGGCGTTGGCCCGGATCAGGGCATCGCCGCTCAGGCGCGCACCGACCCGGTTGCTCTTGGCGCTGAGCCGGTACGCGCAGCTGAGCAACGCGTCGCGAGCCGGCAGGGTGAACCAGTCATGGCGGGGACCCAGCCGCACCCGCAGCACCAGGCTCTCCCACGTGTCGGCGGCCGGTTCGGCCGGGTCGTCGTCGGCTGGCGTCGATGCCGCCTCGAGCAGGGTCAGCCGGCTGCCGGCGCGCAGGGGAACCGGGCCGAGGCCGGAGAGGGTGTCGGTCGACCGGCTTCCCAGCACCGGTGCCACGCCGATGCCGCCGGCGAAGGCCACATAGGACCGTACG
>JBLNGJ010000652.1:0-8387 GCA_050264675.1 Micromonosporaceae bacterium | reverse complement strand
ACTCCGGCTTCGCCGAGCCGCAGGGTGGGGAGTACGCGACCCCCGAGGTGCACCGGGCCGCCCGGGTCGCCTCGGCCGCCCACGGCGGCCAGGTGCTCTGCTCGGGCGCGACCGCCCGGCTCGCCGGCGACCTGCGCGACGGCGCCGTCCTGCTCGACCTCGGCCTCTACCAGCTGCGCGGCTTCGACGGCCGAGAACGACTGTTCCAGCTGGTGGCGCCCGGCCTGGAACGGCAGTTCCCCCGCCCGCGTACGCTCGCCGCCGCCCCGCACAACCTGCCGGTGCCCGCCGCCTCCTTCATCGGCCGCGGCGGCGAGCGCGACGAGCTGCGCGCCCGGCTCGACCGGCACCGCCTGGTCACCGTCGTCGGCCCCGGCGGCGCCGGCAAGACCCGGCTGTGCCTGGAGGTCGCTGGCGAGGCGGTGCCCGGATACACCGACGGTGTCTGGTTCGCCGACCTGGCCGCGGTGAGCGACCCCTACCTGGTCGCGGTCGCGGTGGCCGAGGCGATGGGGGTGCGGCCCGAACCGGGACGCCCGATCTTGGAGACGCTGGCCGACTATGCCGGCCAGCGTCAGTTGCTGCTCGTGCTCGACACCTGCGACGCGCACCTGGCCGCCATCGGCCCGTTGATCACCCGGCTGCTCACCGCCGGGCCGGGCGTACGCATCCTGGCCACCAGCCGGGAACCGGTCGGTGTCTCCGGCGAGCTGGTCTGGCGGATCCCGCCGCTCAGCCTGATGGAACCGATCGGCGGTGGCGCGCCGGACGCGGTCGCGCTGCTGCTGGAACGAGCGGCCGCGGCCCGAGGTGGCCGGACCGCCGCGCTCGAGGAGCTGGATGCGCTGCGCCGGGTGGCGCAGCGGCTGGACGGACTGCCGCTCGCCCTCGAGCTGGCCGCGGCCCGGCTGCGGCTGCTCTCCGCCGGCCAACTCGCCGACCGCCTCGACGACCTGCTCGGCACGCTCGACGCCGGCGGGGTGGCGACCACGATCGGGGCCGGACATCGCCACAGCACGCTGCGCACCACCGTCGACTGGTCCTACCGCACGTTGGCCGAGGAGACCGCGTTCCTGCTGCGCCAGCTCTCGGTCTTCGCCGGCGGCGTCGACCTGGCCACGGTCGAGTTCGTCGCCGGCACCGAGTCACTGGGTCGGCTGGCCGTCCTGGTCGACAAGTCGCTGGTCGTGGCCGAGCCTTCCGCCGCCGGCCCCGAGCTGACCTACCGGCTGCTCGACCCGATCCGCGCGTTCGCGGGGCGGGCGCTGGTCGCCGCGGGCGAGGAACGCACCGCCCGGGACCGGCACCTCAGCTGGGCCCTGCACGCGCTGGATCGGGTGCACACCGACGCCGACGGCCATCCGCTCACGCTCTCCACCTACCCGATCGACCAGCTCGCCGCCGAGGTCCGCGCCTGCCTGCACTGGAGCGTGGAGGGTGGGCGGATCCGCGACGGCCTGCGGCTGTGCGTGCAGCTCGACGAGTGGTGGCGGGAGCGGGGCCTGGCCCGGGAGTCCCGGCTGTGGTTCTTCCGCCTCTTCGACCGCCTAGCCGCCATCCACGAGGAGGTGCCGGCGGCCGAGCTCGCGGTGGCCTACCACGTCTACGCCCGCCACGCCGGAGCCGACGGCGAGTACGGCGAGCAGCTTCGCCTGCTGCTGCAGGCGGAGGAGGCGGCCTGGCGCAGCGGCCAGGCGGCCCTGATCGCCCGGGTCAGCGCCGGCCGGGGTGAAGCGCTGGTCGCGCTCGGTCGCGAGGACGAGGCCGAACGGGCCTGCCGGGATGTGCTCGACTGGGCCCGGGCCCGGCATGTGGAGGCCGACGCGTTGCCGGCCACATTCTGCCTGGCCCAGCTGCTGTGGCGGCGGGGAAAGCTGGCTGAGGCCGCCACCGAGCTCGGGCAGGCCCGCGCGGCCGCCTCCACCCACCCGACCGAGCGCGGCAAGCGCAGCATCGACATGCTGCTCGGCCTGGTCGCGCTCTCCCGGGGTGACCTGATCGCGGCCCACGATCACCTGGTGGTGGCGCTGCGGTTCCGGATGACCCACGGCTACCACTGGGCGGCCTGCGAAACGCTGACCGCGATGGCGGTGCGCTGCGCGCTCGGCGGCGAGATGACCAACGCGGCCACGCTCTTCGGCGCCGCCCAGGCGGCCCGGGCACTGCTGCGGTCGCCACCGGGCCCGATCGGCCCGATGGGCCTGCGCCATGAGGCGGGCGTACGCACGACCATGGGCGATGCCGCGTTCGATGCCGCCTACGGCACCGGAGCGGCGATGACGCTCGCCGAGGCGACCACGTTCGCGCTCGCGGTGGAGCACCCGGACCTGCAACACGGCCTGGTGCGCTTCAGCGCCGACACCGACCCGACGGCCGACCTCTCGCTGCCCGCGCTCTGAGGTCAGCTAGAGGAGCGTCCAGGTGTCGCCGGAGTTGAGCACGGTGGCCAGCTCGGCGAGCGGGTCGGTGACCTTCTCCTTGGCGGTGGCGACCTGGGAGCGCACCAGCTCGTCGTAGCTGGGCCGGCTGATCGAGCGGAACACTCCGATCGGGGTGTGCGTCAGGTCGTGGCCGGGCAGCCGGGACAGCGCGAACGCGTACGCCGGTTCGGAGACCGTCTGGTCGTGCACCACGATCTCGTGCTCGTCGGCGCCGGCGGTCTCGCGTACCTCCAGGCTGTAGCCGCCGGGCGGGTGCACCACGCAGAACTCGTTGTTGCGACCGAACGTGATGGGCCGGCCGTGCTCGAGCCGGATCAACGCCGAGTCGCGGGTGTCGGGCTCCTTGAGCAGGTCGAACGCGCCGTCGTTGAAGATGTTGCAGTTCTGGTAGATCTCCACGAAGGCCGAGCCCTGGTGGGTGGCGGCCGCGCGCAGGACCTGCTGCAGATGCTTGCGGTCGGAGTCGATGGTGCGGGCGACGAAGCTCGCCTCGGCCCCCAACGCGAGCGAGATCGGGTTGAACGGCGAGTCGGCCGAGCCGGCCGGCGTCGACTTGGTGACCTTGCCGAGCTCGCTGGTCGGCGAGTACTGGCCCTTGGTCAGCCCGTAGATCCGGTTGTTGAACAGCAGGATCTTGAGGTTGACGTTGCGCCGCAGGGCGTGGATGAGGTGGTTGCCGCCGATGGAGAGCGCGTCACCGTCGCCGGTGACCACCCAGACCTGAAGGTCCGGCCGGGACACCGACAGGCCGGTGGCGATCGCCGGGGCCCGCCCGTGGATCGAATGCAGGCCGTAGGTCTCCATGTAGTACGGGAACCGCGACGAGCACCCGATGCCGGAGACGAAGACGATGCGCTCTTTCGGGATGCCCAGTTCCGGCATGAAGCTCTGGACCGCGGCGAGGATGGCGTAGTCACCGCAGCCCGGGCACCAGCGCACTTCCTGGTCGGACTTGAAGTCCTTCGCCGTCAGCTTCAACGCGATGGGCTCAGCCATTTTTCACCACGTCTTCCAGCATCGAATCCAGCTCGGCCGCCGTGAACGGCAGGCCGCGGACCTGGTTGTAAGCGATCGCGTCGACCAGGTAACGGCCGCGGATGACGTGGGCCAGCTGGCCCAGGTTCATCTCCGGGATGACCACCTTGTCGTAGCGGCGCAGCACCGCCTCGAGGTTGCGCGGCATCGGGGCGAGGTTGCGCAGATGCGCCTGGGCCACCGACAGGCCGCGCTGGCGCAGCGCCCGGCAGGCGGCGCCGATCGGCCCGTACGTCGAGCCCCAGCCGAGCACCAGCGCGCGGGCCGCCCCGTCGGGGTCCTCGACCTCCAGATCCGGCACGTCGATGGCCTCGATCCGGGCCGCCCGGATGCGCACCATGAAGTCGTGGTTGGCCGGGTCGTAGGAGATATCGCCGGTCTTGTCGGCCTTCTCCAGCCCGCCGATGCGATGCTCCAGCCCCTTGGTGCCGGGAACGGCCCACGGCCGGGCCAGCGTGGCCGGGTCGCGCAGGTAGGGCAGGAACGTGCCGTCCGGGCCGTTGGGCGCGGAGGCGAACTCGACGGTCAGGTCGGGCAGCTCGGTGACCTCGGGCAGCAGCCACGGCTCGGAGCCGTTGGCCAGGTAGCCGTCGGAGAGCAGCAGCACCGGGGTGCGGTAGGTCAGCGCGATCCGGGCCGCCTCGATCGCGGCGTCGAAACAGTCGGCTGGCGAGCGGGGTGCGACCACCGCGACCGGGGCCTCGCCGTGGCGGCCGAAGAGCGCCATGTTCAGGTCGGCCTGTTCGGTCTTGGTCGGCATGCCGGTGGACGGGCCGGCCCGCTGCACGTCGACGATGACCAGCGGCAGTTCGAGGGCGACGGCGAGGGAGATGGTCTCGCCCTTGAGCGCCACGCCCGGGCCGCTCGTGGTGGTGACGCCGAGCGCGCCGCCGTACGCGGCCCCCAGCGCCGCGCCGACCGCGGCGATCTCATCCTCGGCCTGCATCGTGGTCACGTCGAAGCGCTTGTGCTTGCTCAGCTCGTGCAGGATGTCGCTGGCCGGGGTGATCGGGTAGGCGCCGAGGAAGACCGGCAGCTTGGCCCGCACACCGGCGGCGACCAGACCCAGTGCGAGGGCGGTGTTGCCGGTCACGTTGCGGTAGTTGCCCTTGGCCATGCGGGCCGGCTTGACCTCGTAGCGGACCGCGAAGTCCTCAGTCGTCTCGCCGAAGTTCCACCCGGCCTTGAAGGCGGCGATGTTCGCCGCGGCCAGCTCGGGCCGGGCGGCGAACTTGCGCTCCAGGAACGCCAGGGTGGACTCGTGCGGACGCGAGTACATCCAGGAGAGCAGGCCGAGCGCGAACATGTTCTTGGCCCGCTCGGCGTCCTTCTTGGACACATCGTGGGACGCGAGGGCGGCCAGCGTCATCGAGGTGAGGCCGACCGGATGCAGCACGTAGCCGTCCAGCGAGCCGTCGTCGAGCGGGTTGCGCTCGTACCCGACCTTGGTGAGGTTGCGGTTGGTGAACTCGTCGGTGTTGACGATGATGTCGGCACCACGGGGCAGGTCGGCGAGGTTGGCCTTGAGGGCGGCCGGGTTCATCGCCACCAGGACGTTGGGCGCGTCGCCCGGCGTCAATATGTCGAAGTTTGCGAAGTGCACCTGGAAGCTCGAGACACCTGGCAAGGTCCCGGCGGGCGCTCGGATCTCGGCCGGAAAGTTCGGCAAGGTGGAGATGTCGTTGCCGAGCTGTGCGGTCTCTGAGGTGAAACGGTCGCCGGTGAGCTGCATTCCGTCGCCTGAGTCGCCGGCGAACCGGATGACCACCCGATCCAGTTGTCGGACCTGTTTGGTCACGTTCGTGGACCTCCTCGGGGGGCGGCCGTGCGGCGGTCGCCGCGGCTCCGACCCCTCTTCCTACACCTCATAGCCTACGTCGGTGGCTCCCTTCAACTGTCGTGAGGCCGACTGATTCTCGGCCGCGGCGACGCTCGGCGTAACCGCACAAACAGCCCGTAATCTTGACCGGCCTGGCCCAGGCGCTACGCTGCCCGGCATGGGTAGCGGTCTGGGGGCATACGCCACGCTTGGGCTGGTCCTCCTGGCCGGCGTGGCCTTCTTCGTCATCTCGATGGTGGCCAACTGGGCGGTGCGCACCACCCGGCCCAGCGCGGAGAAGTCCGCAACCTACGAGTGTGGCCTCGATCCGGTCGGCGGCGACTGGGCGCAGGCGCAGATTCGCTACTACGTATATGCATATCTCTATGTGCTCTTCGCCGTCGAGGCGGTATTCCTCTTCCCCTGGGCGGTCATCTTCGACCAGCCGGGCTTCGGCCTCACCGCGGTCGTGGAGATGGCGATCTTCGTCGGGGTGCTGGCCCTGGGTCTGCTGTACGCCTGGCGCAAGCGCGTGCTGCGCTGGACGTGACCGCCCGCCCGCCGTGGCGGTGATCGTGCAAGCACGGGCACCGTATTAACGCCTCCGCGTTAGTACGGTGCCCCTCCTTGCACTCGCCCGCACGCGCCGCAGAGTACGCTCGCCGCATGCCGCAGCTGCCGGGCGTGCTCGGGGAGCCGATCAGGTTCGTGTTGAACTGGGGTCGGCGCTACTCCCTCTGGGTCTTCAACTTCGGGCTCGCCTGCTGTGCGATCGAGTTCATCGCGACCAGCATGGGCCGGCACGACTTCATCCGCCTGGGTGTGATCCCGTTCGCCCATGGCCCCCGGCAGGCCGACCTCATGGTCGTCTCCGGCACCGTCACCGACAAGATGGCGCCGGCCGTCAAGCGGCTCTACGAGCAGATGCCCGAGCCCAAGTACGTGATCTCCTTCGGCGCCTGCTCCAACTGCGGCGGGCCCTACTGGGACTCGTACGCCGTGACCAAGGGGGTTGACCAGCTGATCCCGGTCGACGTCTACGTGCCGGGGTGCCCACCCCGACCCGAGGCGCTGCTGCACGGCATCCTCCGGCTTCAGGACAAGATCGCCCAGGAGCGGGCTGGGCTGGGCGGGGTCACCCGGCTCACCGCGATGCCCAACGGCCGGCGGGCCGACGCGGCCACGGTCACCGCCCCGCTGATCCGCCCACCGACCCCGGTGCGGCCCCGGGCGGCCGTCCCGGCCGGCGTGGTGCCCGACGGTGTGGTGTGGCACCGCGACCCGCGCCAACCCGACGTGCCGCCGGTCGACGAGCGCGGCCGGCTGCCGCTGACCGAGGTCTCCTTCGACCGTCAGGGCGCCGGCTCGCCCTTCGGCGACGACGTCGCCTTCCCCCTGCCAGAACAGGACGTCGACTACCAACACCCCCGCCGCGACACCTGATCACCCGGTCGGGCGGCGGGCGTCGTGGTGCTGGGTACCGGCCGGCTCTAGGCTGTGCGACATGTCTGGCGAGGACGTAGGCGCGCGGCTGGTCGCCGTGCTCGGCGGCGACGAGGTGGCCCAAGCGAGCGTCTCCGGCGGCGACCGGTGGGCCCGGACCACCGTCGACCTGCAGCCGCCACAGTGGACGGCCGCGATCCGGGCCGCGCGCGACGAGCTCGGTTGTGACTTCTTCGACTGGCTCAGCGCCGTCGACGAGCTTGACCAGGGGTACGCGGTGGTGGCCCACCTGTGGTCCACGGCGCAGCGCTTCGGCGTCCTGGTGCGCACCCGGGTGCCTCGCGACCAGGCCGCATTGGACTCCATCGTGGACATCTACCCCGGCGCCGCCTGGCACGAGCGGGAGACGCACGAGATGTTCGGGGTCGACTTCCCCGGCCACCCGAACCTGGTGCCGCTGCTGCTGCCACCGGAGTTCGAGGGGTACCCGTTGCGAAAGGACTTCGTGCTCGCCACCCGGGTCGCCAAGACCTGGCCGGGCGCCAAGGAGCCGGGCGAGTCGCACGCCGAGGGCGCGACGCGGCGTTCACCCATGCGCCCGCCGGGCGTACCGGCCCCCGACGAGTGGGGGCCGGCGCGGCGGCGACCCGCCGCGGGCAACGGCGGGTCGGGATCCGATGACGGCGGGGAGGGCTGATGCCGGCCTGGTTGGAGCTGACGATCCGGGTGGCCGCCGTCCTGGTGGCCTTCCTGACCCTGCCGCTCGTGGTCGGCCAGACCGAGCACAAGGTGATGGCGCACATGCAGGGCCGGCTCGGGCCGATGTACGCCGGGGCGTACCACGGCTGGGCCCAGCTGATCGCCGACGGGGTCAAGTTCGTGCAGAAGGAGAGCGTCACCCCGGCCGCCGCGGACGGGCCGGTGTTCCGGCTCGCCCCGTTCATCGCCCTGATGCCTTACCTGGTGGTGCTGCTGGTGATCCCGCTCGGGCCGGGCAGCCTGGTCGCCCAGCCGCTGGACGTGGGCCTGTTCCTGGTGCTCGCGATCGTCGGCGTCGGCGTGGTCTCGGTGCTCATGGCCTCCTGGGCGTCGGCGAACAAGTACTCGCTGCTGGGCGGGTTGCGGGCGGCGGCGCAGCTGCTCGGGTACGAGCTGCCATTCGTGCTCGCCGCCGCGTCGGTGGCGATGGCGGCCGGCACCCTGTCGCTGTCCGGCATCGTCACGGCCTGGCGGCCGTGGTGGCTGCTGTGGCAGCTACCGGCCATGGTGATCTTCTTCGTGGCCGGGCTGGCGGAGATCCGTCGGCCCCCGTTCGACATGCCGATCGCCGACTCCGAGCTGGTCTTCGGCTACCTCACCGAGTACACCGGGCTGCGGTTCGCCTTCTTCCTGCTCGCCGAGTACGCGGGCATCGTGGTGATCGCGGCGCTGACCACCGTGCTCTTCCTCGGCGGCTGGAAGGGTCCGTTCGGGCTGGACGCGCAGCTGGGTTGGCTCTGGACGCTGCTGAAGGTCTTCGCCGTCTCGTTCGTGGTGATCTGGCTGCGGGTGGCCTATCCGCGGCTGCGCGAGGACCAGCTGCAGCGGCTGTGCTGGCAGGGTCTGGTGCCGCTGGCCCTGCTCCAGCTGGTGCTCACCGCTGCCGTCAA
>JBLNGJ010000651.1:0-4566 GCA_050264675.1 Micromonosporaceae bacterium | reverse complement strand
GCAGCTCAGCGCGCTTGTCCACTGTGGCTCGAAGCTCGGCCCAGTCGACCGGATCGCCCGGCGGCGTGCGGTCACCGATCTCGACCAAGCTGGTCGCGGTGACCTTGAGCTGCTGGTGCGGACGCTGCAGGTCGAAGACGGTGACCTGGGTGCCCCAGTAGTCGCGGTAGCGCCAGGACGTGGCCGCCGGCTGGGTCTCGATCTGGCTGAACAGCGTGGTCTGGCCGGTGACGCTGAGCGGGGTCATCCGGGCCTCGTTGTAGGAGGCGTGCGCCGTGCCGGCATAGGTGAAGCCGGTCATGTGCTTGATCCGGTAACGCCGGTTCACCTGTGCTCACTCTCCCCCGTGCGCCCAGGTCACCGCGGCGGTCTGCTCGAAGTAGCGGGCCGTGACCGCGGCGCTCGCGCTGGCGCACGCCCGCTGCAGCGCCCGCAGGTGCGTGGGCAGCTCGTCGAGGAGGGTGGCCGGGTCGGCGTACTCGAGCCGGGTGCGGGCCTGCCCGACCGGCCGCCGCGCGGCGTCGGCCACACCAGCCCGTTCGGTCGACGGGGCGAGCTCGCGCAGGCAGTTCTCGGCGGTGGTCAGCGCGTGCAGCGCCGAACGGGGGAGTTGACCACCAGCGTGCCTTCCGGCAACGCGACCCTGGTCAGCCCGCCCGGCAGCAGCCACACGTCGGTGCCGTCGTTGACCGCGTACGGCCGCAGGTCGATGTGGCGCGGCGCGACCCGGTCGCCGATGAGCGTCGGTGAGGTGGAGAGCGCGACCGGGCGCTGAGCGATCCACCCACGCGGATCGGCGCTGACCGCCTCCCGCACCGCGGCCAGCGTCGCCGGGTCGGCCTGCGGCCCGATCACGATGCCCTTGCCGCCGGCCCCGTCGACCGGCTTGAGCACCAGCTCGGGCAGCCGGTCGAGCACGTCGGCCAGCACGTCGCCACCCTCCTCCAGCCGATAAGTCTCCACATTGGACAGCATCGGCTCCTCATGCAGGTAGTAGCGGATCAGATCGGGCACGTAGGTGTAGAGCAGCTTGTCATCGGCGACCCCGTTGCCGATGGCGTTGGCCAGCGTCACGTGCCCGGCCCGGGCAGCGTTGACGATGCCGGGGCAGCCGACGACCGAGTCGCCCCGAAAATGCAGCGGGTCGAGGAACTCGTCGTCCACGCGGCGGTAGACCACGTGCACCGGGCGCTCGCCCTGGGTGGTGCGCATCCGCACCCGGTTGCCGCACATCTCATCCCAGGCGTCGGCCATCGCGTACTGGTCGAACACGTCCGCCATGGCGAGATCCTAGGCCGGCCGGGCGCCCGGCGGCGCCGCCGCGCGTCGGGGCGATAACGCGTACGGGATACGCTCGCCAGCGTGCGCAGGCTCTTCACCCCCCGCTGGGTGCTGGTGCATGTGGCCGTGCTCGTCATCGTGGTGGCGTTCCTCCGGCTCGGGTGGTGGCAGGTGCAGCGGGCCGCCGCCGGCAACCTGCTCTCCTACGGCTACGCCGTCCAGTGGCCGGTCTTCGCCGGCTTCGTGGTCTTCGTATGGATCAAGGAGATGCGCGACACCCGCCGGCCGGCCACGGACACCTCGAAGCCGGCGCCGCCGGGCCGGCCGACCCCGCGTACCGGTCCGGCCTACGACGACACCGACGATGCCGACCTCGCCGCGTACAACCGTTATCTGGCTTGGCTGAATGCGAACCCGCAGGCGTCCCGCAGCGACTACCCCGGCTAGGCCGGTAGCGATCCCAAGAGACAAGCGATTCCCAAGAGACACCGGAGGCTCAATGAGCGCAGCCCTGACCCGCTATCGGGTGCTCGCCTACCTGGTGGGCGTGCTCCTGCTGGTGCTGGTGCTGGTGGCGATGCCGCTGAAGTACCTCGCCGACCAGCCCGGCCTGGTCGCCGTCGTCGGGCCGCTGCACGGCTTCCTCTACATGGTCTATCTGGTGGTCGCCTTCGACCTGGCCGTGCGCGCCCGATGGTCACTGCGACGGACGTTGCCGTTGTTGCTGGCGGGAACCGTGCCGGGGATGTCCTTCGTGGCCGAACGCAAGGCGACCGCCTGGGTGCGGGCCGAGGCGCAGCTCGCCCAGCCGAGTACCGCGCCACGGAGCTGACCGTTCGGGCCTGACGAAACACGCACATAAGCGTCGTCAGCTGGCACTTCGGCCGGCGCGGGACGGCGGGCCCACGCGTGCCGGCCGGCCACCACGCGGTCGCGAAAGCGTTCGTCCGGGCAGGCCAGCAAAACCGGAGTAGTTTCATAGAGATGCGTAGAGGGCTCGCCGCGCACATGCTCACCTCGCTCGTGCTCACCGCGGTCGTGCTCGGGTCCGGCGGCTGCACCGCTAAGCCAGCGAGCCACGCCCCGGCCACGGTGCGGATCACCAGCCCCGCCGATGGCACCACCGGGGTCGCCGCCTCGGTCGAGATCGCCTACACCACGACCAGCGGCGGCGAGGTGACGATGCGGCTGGTCGACCCGGCCGGCCAGGTGGTCGCCGGGGCGCCCCGGACCGACGCGTCAGCCTGGGTTCCGGCGGCGGCGCTGGCGTACGCCACGAAGTACACCGCCACCGTGACGGTCGCCGCATCGGGCACCACCGCCAGCGCGACCAGCACCTTCACCACCATGGACAAGCCGGCCAACCAGGTCGACGTGCACAGCTGGATCGGCGACGACCAGGTCGTCGGGGTGGCCGCGCCGCTGGTCGTCACGTTCGGCAAGCCGGTGCCGGACAGCCGGCGGGCGGCGGTCGAGCGCCGGCTGTTCGTCCACAGTGAACCGACGCAGCCGGGCATCTGGAACTGGTTCAGCGCCACCGAGGTGCACTATCGCCCGCGCGAGCACTGGCGGCCGGGCACGAAACTGGATCTGCGCGTGGGCACCGGGGGCCTGCCGTGGGGCGGTGACTGGTATGGCCGGCACGACCTGACCGTGCGCGCCTCGGTCGGGCCGGAGCTGCTCATCGTGGTGGACAACGCGACCAAGCAGATGACCGTCACCCAGAACGGCACGCTGCTGCGCACCATCCCGGTCAGCCTCGGCAAGCCATCCACGCCGTCGTCATCGGGCAACCTGGTGGTGATGACGAAGAGCGAGTGGGAGTGGTTTGACTCCTCGACCTATGGTGTGCCGGCCGACTCGCCGGACGGGTTCCGCACCAAGGTTTTCTGGCCGATGCGCCTCACCTGGGGCGGCGAGTACATCCACGCCGCTCCCTGGTCGGTGGACGACCAGGGCCACCGCAACGTCTCGCATGGGTGCGTGAACATTTCGGCCGAGGCGGCCCAGTGGCTGTGGGGGCTGGCCCACGTCGGCGATCCGGTGACCGTCCGGGGCACGGAGCACCGCCTCGACTGGGGCAACGGCTGGACCGACTGGGACCGGCCGTGGGAGGAGTACGTGCGGGGCAGCGCGGTGCCGGCGCAGCCGATGTCGCAGCTCGGGCCGACCGCGCTGGGCGGTGGTGCCGACGTGGCCACCGTCGGCGGATCGACGCTGACGCTCGCTCTTCGTCCGATCGTGTGGTGACGGACCGCGGAGACCGCGGCAGACTGGGGCTGTGACCCTCCCCACGCAGCAGATCCCGCACGTCTCCAGGCCGACCGCGCCGCGCCCGCGCCGCCGGCTGCCCCGGCCGATCGCGCTCGGTGCGGTGATGGTGTTCGGCACCATCCTGCTCACTGTCTGCTTGATCGCCGTCACGTTCAGCGGGCTCTTCGGTAACCCGTTCCGGGCCGACCGCGCCGAGCCCGCCATCCCGACCCTGGTGACCGTCGGCCCGGTTCCGGCTGCGCTGGCCACCGAGTTCGACGACGGGACCTGGCTGGTGGGGCGCGACATCGTGGCCGGGACCTACCAGGCCTCGGTGCCGGCGAGCTCGGCCGGTTGCATGTGGGAGCGGGCCGACTCCTCCGACGGCACGCTCGCCTCGGTGTTGGAGAGCGGCGCCGGTGACGCGGGCACCATGGCGGTGGTCACCATCAAGGTGACCGACACGGTGTTCCGCTCGCACGAGTGCGGCCGCTGGGTGCAGGTCGCCGGCGCCAACTAACGCCACGCCGCACGTCACCGAGCGCCGGGGCGCTGACCCGTCCAGATTGTCGGCTTTCCGCGTACGCCTAGACATCGGTAGCTGCATCGATACCGTGCGTACGAGGGGAGGTCGAGCATGTTACCGGTGACCAAAGTGACCCTGCCGGCGGCGCTGGCCGGCAAGTCCAGCGGCGAACTGTCGGCTGAGCTGCTCCTCAGCACGCCCGGCCTGGGCGGCGGGCCGACGGTGCGGCTGGTCGAACCGGCGGCCCGGTCCTGGCGGGCGATGGCGGCGGCAGCCCTCGCCGACGGCATCACCCTTCGGGCAACCAGCTCGGCGGACTCCTACCGGACCCTCGCCCAACAGATCCAGACGTTCAAGTCCCGCTACACCCGGGAGTTCCTGGCCGGACGGCCGTTTCGCCGGTGGCAGGGGCACAAGTGGTTTCAACGGCCCAACACGGCAGTGGCGGCGGTGCCCGGCACGTCCAATCACGGCCTGGGCCTCGCGGTCGATGTCGCGGGTGCCAC
>JBLNGJ010000650.1:0-11163 GCA_050264675.1 Micromonosporaceae bacterium | reverse complement strand
GGTTGCGGGCGACCTCGATGTATGGATCACCGCCGCCACCTGGGCCGCCGGGACCACCCGTCCCGCCACCGCCGGGTCCACCGGTTCCACCACCGCCCGGGGCGCCGCTGCTCGGCGGCGGTTCCCCGCCGCCGGCGGGCGGCTCGCCGCCACCGCTCGAACCGCCGCCGCTGGCGCCGCCCCCCGGTCCGCCGGCGACCGCGTTGACGGCCAAGGGTGCGTGTGCCACCGCCGAGGCGGCCTGTATGGTCTTGACCGTATTCGAGCTCACATTGACTGTTGTCGACACGACGTGAATACCGCCGGTGGTGTCGGCGACGGCCCGCAGGCCGGGCAGCGCGGCCGGCCCGCCGCCAACCGGCGCGGCGAACCCGGCGGCGATGTTGACGCCCTTGCCGATGCCGGCAGCCACATCGTCGCTCGCGCCGAGCACCTTCGCGCCGCCGGTGACGGCCTGTTCGGTGACGGTGCGTTGCTGGGTGCCCGACCTCAGCTGGTTCCATCCGGTGACGATGTCGTCGCTGCCGTGCACGATCGCGACCGTGCCCAGCACCTTCGTGACCATCGTCGGTTCCGGCGCGGCCAGGCCGAGGACGCCCGCCGCCACCTGCAGACCGCCGCCGACCATCTGGACGCCGCCCCAGAACCGGGTCCAGCCGCTGGACTCGGCGCCGCGCGCGTCGATGAGCCGGATCGGGTTGCCGCGCACGTACGCGTACAGGTTGGTGCCGTCGCGTAGGCCGGCCGGGTCGCAGCTGGTCCACCGGGCCAGCCAGGGGGCGTAGTAGCGCAGGCCAACGTAGTACAGTCCGGTCTCCCGGTCGCGTTCCTTGCCGGTGTACCGGTAGCGCTTGGGCGCCTCGGTGCGCGAGCGCGCCGCCTGGTGGGATGTGCCGCCGTAGGGGTAGTACTCCTCGTACGAGATGACCCGGGCCTGACCGTCGAGCTCGACCGTCGCCGAGCCGAGATGGTTGTCGAGCTGGTAGCGCAGCAACCGGGCCGGGCCGTCGTCGGTTCCCTGGGTGCGGGTCTCGACCAGGGCGAGGCGGCGCTGATCGTCGAGGATGTGCAGGCTGGTGCGTTCGAGGGTGACTGCACCGTCCACACCAAACTCACGGTAGACCTCGAACCCGCCGATGTAGACACGCTCATGCCGCCGCGCCGGCGTCGAGCCCGCGGTCGCTGAGCCGTCGGTCACCTTCCGCACCCGTTGGCCCGAGGTGTCGTACTGGTAGTAGGTCGTCTCCGGCACACCGTCTCGCACGGCCTGACGGGCCGTCGCGACGAGCTGATCCTCGTGGTTCCAACGCAGCTCGGCCAGATCAGGCATGGCCGCGATGTTGCCGTGGGCGTCGTAGTGGAACGTGACCGCCGGCCGCTCGGATCCGATCGGGGCCGCGGTGAGCCGGTTGCTGACCCGGTCGGGCTCGAGCTGGCTCGGTTCGGCGTAGCGGTACTCCCGCCGCCAGCCGGCCTGGGCCGGGTCGGCGCTTCGATGGCGCAGCGAGAGCAGGTTTCCCACCGCGTCGTAGTCGTAGCGCTGCACGTAACGGGTCATCGCCGTGCCGTCGCCGGGGTGTGCCGTCCATTGTGGTGTATCGCCGGTCGGCGAATCGGCCCCGCCGAGGTGCTCGCGGCCGGTCGCCTCGGTCAGTCGATAGAGCGCGTCATAGGTGTACGCGGCGTCTGGGTCGACCGACCGGTTGCGGAAGAACACGGTCGGCCGGGCGTGGTCGCGCATCGCCGTGATGTTGCCCACCGGATCGTGGGTGTAGCGCAGGTCCTGTAGACGGGTGCGCCCCCGGCTGGAGCGGATCGCGCGGAGCCGGAACGTGCGCGGGTCGTAGCGGTAGAGCGTCTGGACGCCGTTGCCGAAGCGGATCGCCACGCGCTGGCCCCGGGCGTTGTACGCGATCTCCTCGACAAACGCCGTCCACTCATCCTCGCCGGGCGCCCGGACCTCCAACCGACGCAGCTGGCTCGCCGGCGTGAACGTGGAGACGATCGTGGTGCCGTCGGGCATGTGTAGCCGCACGGCCCGGTTCAAGGCGTCGAAGCGGGTCCCGCTCGCGTAGACGGTCGGGTCGAGGGGCACATCGCCGGACCAGTCGACGACGTCCCGGTAGCCCGCGGTCAGCTGGCGCCGGGCGTCGAGCAGGTTGCCCTTGAAGTCATATCCATCATTGATGATGACGCCGGTGGGGTCGTACTTGCGCACCGGCTGGGTGCGCAGGTTGTGCTCGTCGGCGGCCGGCTCGGACTCGCCGTACTCGGTCCGTTCGGTGAGCACCTCGTAGTCGGGGTCGTCCGGATCAAGGCCGGCGACGTACGAGGCCACCGGGCGCTGCGCCGGGTCGTACAGCAGCCGTTGGCGGTGGCCGCGGCGGTTCCACACGTAACGCAGCTGGCCGGCGACGTCGCTCACCGTCCACCGTTGCCCCGACTCCATGCTGGCCTGGTGCAACCGGTTGCCGAGCAGGTCGTAGGAGTAACGGATGACCACGCGGCCGAGGGCGTCGACGATTTCACGCTCGTTGCCTTCGGCGTCATGGCGGATCCGCGAGGCGAAGCGCTGGTCCGGCCCGGCCTGGGCCAGGTTGAGGAAGGTCCGGCCGAGGTTGTCGAACCACGCGATTGCGGGTGTGTCGGCGTGCGCGGTGGCCAATCGAGCCGCCTCGGCCTCCGGCCGGCCACGGGCGCCGTCGATGCGCTCCCGGTACCAGGACGGCCAACCCTCGGCCAGGTGCGCGGCCACCAACCGGCCCACGTCGGCATCCTCGCGGGGGTCGCGCCGGATCGTGTCATTGGCGTCCCAATGCTCCTGCCGCCACGGCTCGTAGACCTGCTTCTCCCAGGTTCCGCTGGGGTGCAGGGTGGCCACGACCCGGGTGACTGGGTCGTAGCAGAAGGTCGACGCGACGCCGGCCCGGCGGTCGTACTCGAATGCGTGGGTGGCGGTGAAGAACGGCTCGTACTGTCGTACCGGCCGGCCCTTGTTGTTGAAGACGGCCCACCCGCTGCCGACCCAGCGTGCGCCGCGGTCAGCGTCCACATCGGTCAGTTCCTTACGCTGGATGATCCGCCCGAAGCCGTCGGTGTAGCTGACGTTGTGCACCAGGCCGGTCGGTTGGCCCTCAGCGAGGTCACTGACGTGAGTCTCCCGCGCGATCGTCGCCGCGGTCGCCGGCTGCGGCTGGGCCCGGTCGCGGGTGCGGTGGTAGGCGAAGAGGTCGTAGACGAAACGGGTGCTGGCATTGGCCAGTAGCGGAAGCGGTTCGGCGAGCGGGGCGTGCAGGTAGGCCGCGATCACGTCATCGGGCAGATCTTCGACGAAGCCGTCGAGCCGGTCACCCCGGTGTTCACCGGGCTTACCCATGGTCGCCGTGCCGACCACCAGGCCGAGCGCGTCGTACGCCACCGCGGCCCGGTTGCGGTTGGCGTCGCTCATCAGCCGAGGCCCGAGGACGCGGTAGTCGTTACCGGGGGCCGTGAAGGCGCCTGCGGCGTCGCGTTCGCCGGCGCTGACCACGTTGCCCACCGCATCGCGGGTGTGCGTGAGCAACAGGTCATAGCGGTCGTACCCGACCGAGCTCACATTGCCCAGCGGGTCGATGAACCGGCTGGCCCGGAAGAAATGCCGCCGGGCGTAGCCGAGCTCATCGTCCCGTTCGTCCTCGGGGCAGTAGCGGACTTCGCCCGAGGGCACCCACCATCCGTCGGCGTCGCGCAGATGTCCGGTGCTCCGCAGCAGTTCCTCATCGACCCGCGACCCGTAGATCTCGGCCGGCAGTTCCGGCGTGAACTCGAGTCGGTAGGTCCGGTGCGGTAGGGCCATCGCCTGCAGCACGCCTTCGGCGAGCGGGCCGGTCAGGTCGTCGCGGCGGTAGAGCACCCGGCTGTGCTCGATCAAGCGGCGGGTTGGGGCTTCGCTTCGGCGGTCCCACTCGGCGTAGGGCACCTCAGCCACGACCGCGTCGAGCGCGGTCGCGAGCTCGTCGAAGCCGAACCGGCGCCCGGTCGGCCGCAGCCCGCAAACCTGCCAGCTGCGGCTGCGGGCCGGGTGGGGCGCCCGGTGGTCGGTGTCGGTCTCGACCGCGTTGGTGTAGCTGTCGCGGGTCTCCACGATGTGCAGCTCGTGCTGGCGGGCGTGGTCCTCCTCGGCCAACGCCGGATCGGGGTCGGGCCGGCGCCGACCGTACCCGATGGTCGCCGCGCGCAGGACGCTGCCGAAGTCGTCCACCGCGAAGACCAGCTCGTGGCCGATCCGCGGATCCGGGTGGCCGTCGTAGAGCATCCGCTCATAGGTCGCCGTGATCGTTTCCCGCGGATGGACGAAGAACACGGCATTGCGCGCACCGGCCAGGCTCCGCGGCTGGAGCAGCTCCACTGTGTACGAACGCTCGACTACGGTGTACGGCCGGCCCTGCGCCGGCGAGCCGTCCAGCGCGTAGACCTCTTGACGCAGCAGCGCGCCCTTGAGCGCCCGGCCGGCCTCGCGAGCCTCATCGGCATCCAATCGCCAAGGCCGCCAGTCGCCGCCGGGGCGGCGCAGCGTTGTCGGCAGTTCGGTGTCGGGCAGCAGAAGGTCGGCATCATCCGGGTAGTACTCCCGGGCGTACCCGCGCGAGACCGAGCCCGCTTCTACGAAGACGCCGGTGTGGAACCACGAGCGATTCATCACCGGCGGCAGGTGGGTGGCCGCCTCGACGTTGGTGGCGTCGCCGTCGGCGCGCAGCACGTCGTACTCCTCGGTGTCGTACTGCTCGACCATGCCGAATCCGCGAAACTCCCGCTCCACCCCGTCGTAGTGGCCGTGGTGGTAGGCGTAGCGGGTGATGAACCGGTTGTGGCTGATCCGGTCGAGCGTCTCGACCCGTTCCAGCACATGTACTGGGAAGGGTAGCCGGGTCAGCCACGGCCGGCCGGCCGCCTTGTCGGCGAGGTAGAACCGGGTCGAGGGCGCGTAGTGCAGGCGGGTCTCCGCCCCCAGGTTGTTGCGAATCGCGGTGAGCAAGTGCGGTTTCACACCACCCATCAGGTCGAGGTAGCGCACCGTGCGACCGGCCCCGCCGGGCAGTGGCGAAGACCACACCAGACAGGCGGTGCCCTGGCCGAGCAGATCCACAGTAGAGACCTGAGCCAGTGTGTCGGGTGGCCCGAAGCCGTCGCGCAGCACCCGGGCCGGCGCAAAGGAGTTGCCGGACCGGTTGGTGTAGAGCCGCACTCCGTCGCGATGCAGGTAGACCAGGTCGGTCGGGCCAGAGCCGTCGATGTCGGTGAGCCGGACCCGGCGCTGGTCGAACTGGTCCGGCTCGTCCATCCACGGTGCACCGTCCATGGTGACCTTCGCACCGAACCGGCCGTAGCCGAGGTTGGGCCAGTAGCAGACCTCGCCATTGCGGACGCGAACCAGGTCGGCCAGTCCGTCCCCGGAGAAGTCCGCCAAGTAGATCGACTCGGCCGGCTCGGCCCGGACGAGCCGTGGCCCGCGCTCGTCATCCGGACCGCGGTAGGTCCGGCCACCGGGGGCGAAGCCGCGGGGGCCGCGCCCCGCGTACCAGGTGAACACGTCGTCCTCAGTGACGAGCACGTCGACCAGGCCGTCACCGGTCAGGTCGACCAGCCGAACGTGCGGGCTGCTCCAGTCGAGCTCGGGCCGGTCGGTGAACGCCACGAACGGTGCCCAGCTGGAGCCGACGCGCGGGTAGCTGCCAGCCGTCGGGCCGGAGAGCTGCACCAGGTCGAGCTGGCCGTCGCCGTCCAGGTCGAGCAGCTGGGGCCGGGCGTCGCCGCCGGTCCGGCTCGGCGCCTGAGCGGCCGGGCGGCCGACCGGCGTGGCTGCCGTGGCCGGCAGCGCGACGACGGGCCGAACGGGCCCGAACCGCCCGCCACCGAGGCCGACCTTGTAGAACCAGGTGCCGGCCTGCTCGGCCAGCACTCCGGCCACACCCTCGCCATCGAGGTCGATCCACCGGTACGCGGCACCGTCCACACCGGACGGTAGGTTGTGCAGGCTCTCCGGGTCCACCGTGTGCACCTGCTCATCCACGGTCGGCACCGAGTAGGTCAGCTCCAGCGGTGGTAGCTCGGCGCGGTGGTAGCCACCGCCGGCCCGGCGACGATAGCCGACCTGGGTGACGGCGGTGAGCATCGTGGCCACCGGCTCACCCCGGGCCGGGTCACCCCGGTAACGCAGCTCGGTCGCGCGGACCAGGCAGTCCCGTCCGACCTCGGGCTCGTCCGGGAAGTGATGGAACATCAGCACCCGCTGGCAGAGCCGATAGCTGCGCAGCTCAAAGCCGGAGCGGTAACTGGAGAACGGGTCGGCCCGGCACAGCCATGGCTGTTGCTCCTGCGGTGAGGGCTCGGTCGGGTCGTGCTCGCCGTAGTCGAAAACCACCTCGAAAAGCCAGTCGGCGGGGTCGACGTCCGCATCCGCCCCACGGGGCACGCGGTTGCCGTACCGGACGCGCTTGAGGTAACGGTTGGCTGTGCGGGCCGGGGCGGCGCGGTTGCGCTCGTGCGCCGCCGACACGTCGACCCCGACGCCGTCCTCGGCCTTGTAGCCCAACGTGGTCGCGTTCCCGGTGTCGTCGTACCGCTCGCAGAGCAGCCAGCTGAAGACCCGGCGGGGGTCGTCCGGGTCGGCGATGCGGCTCTCGGCCGTGGCGCCGTAGCGGCTGGTGACGTTGTCCCGGGAGATAGAACGCCAGTGCACCTCGCCGCTGACGCATTCGGTCCACCGCTCGATGCGCGCGAACGGGCCTTCGACCCGGGGTCGGTAGCGCCGGATCACGTAGTCACGCCCGGCGACTTCGCGGCGGCACTCGACCGGTGTCCACCGCCCATCCCGTTCGGTCAGGACGGGCACGAGGTCCTCGGCCTCCGAGAGCACGAAGATGTCCTCGTCGGACCCGCCGTCGACGTAGCGGGGCAGCCCTCGCCGGGTGCCGCGGGTGACCGCCGGAACGGAGAGCTGCATCCCTAGCCCGAACGGGCCGTTACCCGCTCCGGAGTCATAGGAGAGCCCGAGGCCGGGCCCGAACCCGGCGCGCCCGGCGCTGGTGGCGAACGGGATCTTCAGGGACGCGGTTCCGGTCACCGGGTTGGCAGTGAAGGTTTCGCCGATGCCGCGGATCGCGCCACCGCCCTTGGGCAGGTTGAGGATCGGCGCCGTGGCACCCGCGCCCGGCCCACTGCCGGTGGCCGCGCCGGTCGTGGGCCGGCTGGTCGGCGTGGTGGTCACCCCCGCGACCGAACCGCCGCCATCGGCTTGCCGCGGCTCACCCCGCCCCGAGGCCGGCCACGGCATCGTCATTCAGCCACATTAGGGACGGGCCCGGGCCCGCTGATGTCGCGAACCTGACAGGCACACCGTCCATTTTGGGCACATGGCCCGGGCGTCGCGGCGGCGCGCCCAACCCCAGGAGCCGCTCGACCTCCGACGCCTGGTCGCGGTCGGTCGGGCACAGGTCGAAGTGGATCGGCGTCTTGCCCCGCTTGGGCTCGGTGCTGCGGACCAGCAGGATCGTCGGTGCGGTGGAGTCACCGGCGATCGCGACGCCGGTGTGATCACGATCAGTGACCCGGTAGCCGAGCGCGGCGCACCAGAAGGCGGCGTCCGCCTCGGGGTCGGTGGAGTCGAACGTGATCTCGCCGATCCGTGAGGCCAGGCATCATCGTGGCAGACGGGTCATCGACGACATGTCCAAGGTGGTCTCCGCCACGGGCCCGGGTCGACCGGCAGGCCTGGCCACGATGATGGCCGTCAGCACAGCCACCCGGCCGTCGTCGAGCTCATGCCCAGTCTCCACAAAGCCCTGAAGACCACCCCGATCGGCGCCACGGCCGCGCGTCTGGCCGCTTGGCGGATCGCGTAGACGGGCCAATCGCGGTCGATTGACAGCGTTCGTTATTTTGGTTCTAAAGGGGACTCAACGGACAGTCGACCAGCCAGCCCGGGCAACTTCGATTAACGTCAAGACGTCGGTGTTTCGCGATGAGAAGACGCTGCCATGCACATCGCAACCAAGGAGAACACCAGATGGCATGGTTGTTGAGGGTTCGTAAGCCCCGACGTGCCGTTCGTGGCCGGGTCACCACCGGACCGGAGTCGGATCTCGATCGGATCACGCCGCCGACATACGACATGTCGCTCGCCCGGCATGAGCAGGCTCGGACCGAGATTGCCGAGCTCGTCGGGCGGCTGCAGCCCGGCGCGTTGGGGGCCGGCTCCCGCGAGGTGCTGAACAACCTCATCAACGCCCGGACCGACGCCCGGTTGGCCGAACTGGACGCGGCCCGCGACGAGCGGCTGGCGGCCATCGACAACCTGGTCGCGCGGGCGGCCGAGCAGGTGGCGACGCACAAGCCTCGTTATGACGCGGATCTGGCCCGGGTAGGGCAGACCGGAGCGGCGCTCGCAGCCACCTATGAGGCCTTGACCGGACGGACGCCGACCGAGTTCGTTGCGCCGCGCCCGCGGCGGGCCGGCGACGGGCACATCGAGTCGACGCTAGGACCGATCGACCTGTCCGACGACGCATTGGCCCCCGTCCCTCCGGCGGGAGGTCGGGGCGAGCAGGTTGGGGGTTTCCGGTGACGAATGCTGACGATCCGAGCAAGCGGGAGTTGCCGGCGGGTGACACCCGTTCGTCCAACGGGTCCACGAAAGCAGCCCAGCTTCGAGAGGCCGAGCTGGATTCAGCCGAGCCGGCGCCGGCCACCGTCCCACCGCCGGACCCGGCATTGATCCCCCCTGCGCCGGCCGGCGGGCCGCCGGACTCCGTACCCGCGGATGGCGACCCGCGGGCTCGCTGGCACGCAAGCGCAGCCGAGGTGTCCGGGCTGCCGATGACCGAGATCGCCTACTGGTTCGCGCTCGCTCTGGCTGCCGCCGCGGACGTGGCCGCGTTCCACCAGGTCGTCTCCCTCATTCTGCGCGACCAGGGCGATGCGTTGGTCTGGCTCATGGTCGTCGGCCTGACCGCGATTGCCCTCACGCTGGCCCATTTCGCCGGCCGTCTGGCGCGTGATGTCACCGCCAGGCATGGATCGGCCACGTGGAAGCAGGTCTACGCGTGCGCGATCCCTTGGGTGGCGCTGGGCTTGGCGGCCTTTACGGTGCGGTTGATCGTGGCGGACTCGTCCGGCGGGACCACTGTGGATGGCAACGTCGTCGGCAGTGGCGAGGTGGGGGCCACGGCTCGGCAGGTCTCGGCGGCCGTGCTCTTCCTTGCGCTGTACGCCGGCTCGGGCACCGTGGCGGCCTTCGGTGCCTTCCTGAGTCGCAACCCGTTGCGCTCCGGGTACCGGCATGCCTTGCGCGCGCATAGCCGGGCGCTGGCCCGCCTGGCGCGATCCCAACCGCCGTACGAACTGGCCGTGCAGGCGTACAAGCAGTGCGCACGTATCCGCGCTCGGGAGGAGGCCAACTACGAGGCGGCCCGGGCTCAGCGACTCGCGCAGGCGGATGAGCTCAAGCGGTACGCCGCCGTCCTGATCGCCGCCCATCTGCAGGATCCAGCGGCGACCGATGCCATGACGCTGCCCGACCGCCGGCCGATGGATGGCTCGATATCGGCGACCTCAGCCCGCGAAACCCGACCAGCCATCGAGGCCCAACGCCGGAGCGAAGCACGACCGGCCATCGAGGCACGGTCGGCCGGTGGTGTGGACGGCCCACAAAGGTTTGTTTCGACCAGCGACCGCCGACGGAGAACGGGTTAGTCATGCTTCGCCTCCGCGTCGGCAGGCCCGGCAAGGCGCTGCTGGCGACTGTAGTTCTGGCGGGGGCTACGCCGGTGCTGGTCGCCTGTTCGGACCCACCTCAACCATGCTCGACCGCGGCCAAAGCCGGCCTGGCGGTAGCGGTCGGCGGCCGGGCGAACTCGCCCGAGCCGGTCGTACCCGACCGGGTGGGGGCGCTCATCGACAAGGCGGTCGCCGACGGCGCCGGGATCAATATCATCCGGGTCGACGGCCGCCCGTCGATCGCCTGCGCCATGTCCTTCAAGTCGGACGCGGCCAACCCGGTGGCCCGGGCAGATGACCTGAACCGGTTCAAGCGCCAGGCGCGGGGTGCCGTGAGCGCGATCCGGGCAAAGGAGCCCGAGGCCAACCCGCTACAGGCGCTCACACTGGCGGCCGCCTCCGCGGGGCCGCGGGGCACAGTCGTCCTGCTCGACTCCGGGGTGCAGACCGTGGCGCCGCTGGACTTCAAGGTGCAAGGGCTGCTGGATGCCGATTCCGATGCCGTCGTCAGGGCGCTATCGAGCGACGGCTACCTGCCCGACCTGAACGGCTACACGGTCGTGCTGGCCGGGATTGGCTACACCGCAGCGCCGCAGGCGCCGCTCGATGACCGGCGGCGGACCAACCTGGTGCACGTCTGGGAGAAGATCGTCAGCGCCGCCGGCGCGACGGTGGAGACCGTCACGTCGCCCAACACGGCCGCCGCGCTGAAGAACGTGCCCACCGTGACGCCGGTCGACGTCCCAGCCACCGACGTCATACACATCGGCTGCAACACCGAGTCGATCCTGTCCAATGACGGCATGGTCGGCTTCCTACCGGACTCCACCACCTTTGTGGACACCGGGCTGGCCCGGATGGCCTTGGCCAAGTTCGCCGCCTTTCTGAAGCTGAACCTCGGCGCCTACGCCAAGCTCGTCGGCACCGTCGCGCACTACGGCACCGATGTTGGCGACGGAGGGCTGTCCCGCCGCCGCGCGCAGCGGGTGCGTGACGTCCTCGTTGACCTGGGGGTCGATGGCAGCCGGATCGTCGCGCAGGGTGCCGGCTGGGGGCCGTTCCCCACCAAGAGCAGCCCGCCGAACCCGGCCGACGACGCGCGCAACCGCAGGGTGGTCGTCACCATCACCTGCGCCTGACCTGTCGGCAAGGGCCTCCGCGGAGGATGGGCTCACCAGCCCCGGGTGCGCCACTCCGCGAGAGAGGCCCGTTCGGTGCCGAGCGTCGAATCGATGCCGTGGCCGGGGTAGAACCACGTCTCTCACGTTTGGAGCGCTACGCCATCGGACGCTCGGGTGAGGCTCGACGCTTGCGGTCGAAGGCCCAAACGATGAACGTCGTCACGCCGAAGGCAAGCCAGAACAGTTCGACATTGTCCCAGTGATGCCAGATCGCCCAGCCCCAGCCGAG
>JBLNGJ010000649.1:0-5331 GCA_050264675.1 Micromonosporaceae bacterium | reverse complement strand
GCCGTTGAGCAGGCGGTCGAGGTCTTCGAATCCCGTTGGCACACCGGTCATCAGCCCGCCCTGGGCACCGGCCACCTCGATCTCGTCGACGGTCGGCTGCAACAGGTCGGCCAGGATGGCGAAGTCTTCACTGATGCGCCGCTCGGTGACGTCGTAGACGACCTGCTGCGCGAGGTCGACGAGCTCGTCCACGTCGCGGCCCTGCCCGGCGGCGGAACCGTAACCGAGCTGCACGATCCGGGTGCCGGCCTCGACCAGGCGGCGCAGCACCGCCCGTTCGCTCACGATGCGCGCGTAGTAGGCGGCGTTGGCCGCCGTCGGCACCGACGAGATGAGCGTGTGCAGGTAGCCGGCGCCGCCGACCCGGCCCAGCTCGCCCGAGTTGGCCAGAGCGGCCGCGGTGGTCACGGCGTCGGCCGGCTCACCGCGCCCGTAGAGGTCAAGGACCGCGTCGAAGATGGTGGCGTGCGCCGGCCGGTAGAAGTCGCTGGAGCGCAGGATCTCGACCACATCGGCGATCGCATCCTTGGAGAGCAGCATGCCACCGAGCACGCACTGTTCGGCCGCAACATCCTGCGGGGGCGTGCGCTCGAAACCGTCACCGCGCGGCGCCGGCGCCGACCACGACGCATCCTCACTCGGACGGACGCCGGGCGCGGGCCCCCCAGCGCTGGGTACTGGCCCCAGCTCCCCGCGCTCCCGCGCCCGTACGCCGTCGGATACCGTCACCGCCGCGACCCCCACCGTCTTGCCCGCATCCATGGCCCGCCAGGACAGGCTGGGCCATGGGTACGACAGTCACCGTGTTGGCGACGCCCCCCGGAGCTTCGACACCCCGCGACCACGCAACCGCACCGACTCGCTAGGGACCATAAACACCTGCGCGGACGCGTTCAACCGGGCCTGTGTACGCGCCTCGGGACAACCTGTGGACAGCTGGCCCCACAGCTGTGCGTGACCATGTGCACAACCTGTGGATGTCCACCCCGGACGCACGATGGACCGCGCTCCGGCTGCGGCGATACCGTACCCAGGGTGTGGACGAAAATTACTCGTCCGGCGTGTCGCGCAGCGGCACGCTCGTAAAGATCGTTCGGCGGCAACTGTGCCGACACGGCTGATGGCGACGCGCCGGCGGGTTAGGGGAGGCTGGCCACATGGATAGCGGCGAGTGGAGACACGGTCAGGCCGAGCCGGAACGGTCCTGGTCGGCCTACGCCCACCAGTCCCCGGGCGACCCGCCGAACCTATGGGTCGACGACCCGATGGTGGCCTGGGGCTCCAGCGACACGTGGGTGCCGCAGCAGCGCACCGGCGACGACCGCCGCCGCGACTCCTCGGCCCAACCACCGGTCGGGCTTGAGCCGGACGCCTGGTACCGCCCAGCCACCCCGCCGCCGCACGACCCCCCCGGCAACGCTCACCCGGAGCCCCGCCACGACCGACGGGGTGACCTGACCGAGGCCCGCACCGGCGCGGTGCGCACGAGCCACGCCGCCGCCACCGACCCATGGCCGGGCCGGATCCAGACGTCCCAAGTGGAGCGTCGTCCGGCCACCCGTGAGCCGACCAAGCGGTGGCCCCAGGACAGCTTCGACGACCCCGCGTACGGCCCGGTGCTGGGTTTCACCGCGGCCTGGTACGGCGCCCCCGGCGTGCTCTACCTGATCTGGCTGCTCACCCTCAGCGGCGACCGCCAAGGCCTGGTCGGGCGCAACTTCCTTGCCGGCCTGCCCTGGCTCGCGGCCGCGGTCGTGCTCTCGCTCGCGGTCGCCGCCCTGCTGCGCTGGGCGGTGCAGGGCTGGCGCGCCCTGACCATCAGCTTCGCCGCCGCGGTCATCGGGGCCGGCGTAGCCACCATCGCGCACACCCTGGCGGCGTGACCGCCGCCCGGTGAACCGCCGGCCGCCCCGGTCAGAACATGCGCCCGATCAGGTCGGCGAGTTCGCGCACCTGCGGGTCATCGGTCGCGTGGTAAGCGTCACCGGCGATCACCCGCAGGACGCCGGGCTCGATCTCCTCGGCGTAGCGGCTGTGGCGCAGCTGCTCGGCGAAGTACGCGGCCACATAACAGACCTGTAACCGCGGTGACCCGCCCGCGAAGTCACCGGCGAGATCCTCGACATCGATCGTCGCCGCCCGTTCGTACGGCTCGCGGGTATCCGGGTCGAACCAGTGCACCCGGGCCTCGGCGATCGGTCCGGTCAGGCCGGCCCGAGCCCGCAGCTGCACCAGGTAGAGCGCGGTCACGCTGTGGCCCGGGCCGACCTCGCCGCCGTCGACGTGGTCGTTGCGGAAGTCCGACGCGGCGAGGGCCCGATCGTCGTAGCCGATCAGGCGGTAGCTCGCGACCGTGGTCGGATCGAAGGTCACCTGCACCTTGGCGTCGAGCGCCCGGATGGTCAGCGTGGCGGGCAGCCGGTGCACGAAGAGCTGGCGTGCCTGCTCCCGTTCGGAGACGTAGGTGACGAAGCCGTCGCCCTCGTCGGCGAGGCGCTCCATGAGCGCATCGCCGTACTCGCTGCCGACGCCGACGCCGAGCAGGGCGATCTTCTTCGCCGCCTCCTCGCGGATCTGCCGCAGGATCGGCTCGGCCTGGGTGTTGCCGACGTTGGCCAGACCGTCGGAGAGCAGGATCACCCGGTTGGTGGCGTCCGGGATGAAGCCGGCCCGGGCGACCTGATACCCGGTGACCAGCCCGGCCTCGAGGTTGGTCGCCCCGCCCGCGGCCAGCCGGTCGATCGCCCGGTGCAGGACCGGTCGGCTGTGCACCGCGGTCATCTCGCGCAGCACGTGGGCGTCGGTCTCGTAGGCGACGATCGCCACCGAGTCCGTGTTCCGGAGCTGGTCGACGAGGGTGTGCAGGGCGTCCTGCACCAGGTCCAGCCGTCCGGGTTCGGCCATCGAGCCGGAGACGTCGACGACGAAAGTCAGCGCGGCGTCCGGACGTACCGTCGGGTCCTCGCCACGGGTCTGCAGGCCCACCCGGAGCAGGCGCACCGGGCCCTCGTCGGGGGCATGGTGCTCACGCGGCAGCCGGGACCCGTCCAGGGAGACCGTGAAGCCGGTGCCGGCGGGCTGCGGGTAGTCCTGGCGGAACGCGTTGAGAAACTCCTCCGGCCGCACGGTCTGCGGATCCGGCCGGACCCCGTCGAGGATCTGCCGGCGGGCGAAGTTGTACGACGCGGTGTCGATGTCGATCGCGAAAGTGGAACGCGGCTCGCGTTCGGGGTCGACCGGGCCGGGCACGGGTGACCAGTACGGCCCAGGGCGGCCATGGAACGGGCTGCCGTTGCCACCGCCGCCGGAGGTGGCACAGGCGGTGGCGAGCAGGACCACGGTCAGGCTGGCGACGAGGCCGGCGAGGGGCCGGGAGCGGGTGTGTCGGGCGCGGGTGTGTCGCGAGTGGACCATCAGGACTCCTCAGAGAGTGGTGCTGATGGTCATAAAGACGCAGCCGCAGCCGCCGGGTAAGGCGGCGTGACCGGCTTGCAACGAAGGCGTTAACTGGATGAGTGTCCAGAGAGGATGCCGTGACCGACTCGTGGCACGACCGTGATCACCCCGAGAGCACAGCGTGACCTCGCGCTCCCGGGGTGGTCAGTTCGGTGATCAGCTGCTGGCCACCACGTTGAGCGCGAACTTCGCGGTCACATCGGTGTGCAGACGTACCGAGATCTGATACTGCCCGACCGACTTGATGTGGCCGGGCAGCTCGATCCGGCGCTTGTCGAGCTCGGGGCCGCCGGCGGCGCGCACCGCCTGCTGCACCTCGCTCGGGGTGACCGAGCCGAAGAGCCGCCCGCCGCTGCCGGCCCGCGCGGCGAGCCGGACGGAGAGGCCCTCGAGCCGTTCGCGCACCTCATTGGCGTGGCTCAGGTCGCGGATCTCCCGGGCCGAACGGGCCCGTTTGATCGAGGTGACCTGCTTCTCGCCACCGCTGGTCCAGCCGATCGCCAGACCCTGCGGCAGCAGGTAGTTGCGGGCGTAACCGTCGCGCACCTCGACCACGTCACCTGGGGAGCCGACGCCGGTCACCTCCTGGGTCATGATGATCTTCACGGCAGAGCCTCCCCTCAGCGGCCGGTGGTCGTGTAGGCGAGCAGGGCCATCTCCCGGGCGTTCTTGACCGCCCGGGCGATCTGGCGCTGCTGTTGTGAGCTGACGCCGGTCACCCGCCGGGCGCGGATCTTGCCCCGGTCGGAAATGAACTTGCGCAGCAACGCGGTGTCCTTGTAGTCGATGTAGGTGATCCCCTCTTTGTCGAGCGGGTTCACTTTCTTCTTCGGCTTGCGTAGTGCGGCAGCCTTAGGCATGTTTTTCTGCTCCGTGATCTGTTAGAACGGGGGCTCTTCGTCGAAGTTGCTCGAACCGCCCGCCGGAGTTGCGCTGGCCCACGGGTCGTCGAAGTTGCCTCCGCCGCCCGCACCAGCGCCAGCGCCACCACCCGCGCCGAAGCCACCACCCGAGCTACGCGACATCTTCTGCACCTTCGCCGTGGCGTACCGCAGCGACGGGCCGATCTCGTCGACCTCCAGCTCGATGACCGTGCGCTTCTCGCCCTCACGCGTCTCATACGACCGCTGCCGTAGCCGGCCGGTGACGATGACCCGCGCACCGCGCTGCAGCGACTCGGCCGCGTTCTCGGCCGCCTGCCGCCACACGGTGCAGGAGAGGAAGAGCGGCTCGCCGTCCTTCCACTCGTTGGTGGTCTTGTCGAGGAAGCGCGGCGTGGAGGCGACCCGGAACTTCGCCACCGCCGCACCCGATGAGGTGAAGCGCAACTCGGGGTCGTCGGTCAGGTTACCGACGACGGTGATGGTGACATCTCCTGCTGCCATGGTTCCACTCCTCGCGCACCGAAGCCTCGTCTGATGAGGCTCAGGCTGCCACATGGATCCGACGGTTCGAGATGACCCGCCGACGCTCAGCGCGCCTCGGGCCGGATGACCTTGGTTCGCAACACCGACTCGTTGAGCCGGAGCTGGCGGTCCAGCTCGGCCACCGCCTCCGGCGTCGCCTGGAGGTCGATGACGGCGTAGATTCCCTCGGTCTTCTTATTGATCTCAAACGCGAGGCGGCGCCGCCCCCACACGTCGAGCTTCTCCACCGAACCACCCGACGACCGGATCACGTTGCTGAGGTACGTGTCGAGCGACGGTGCGACGGTGCGCTCCTCGAGACTGCCGTCGAGGATCACCATGATCTCGTAGTGACGCAAGACTGTGCTCACCTCCTATGGGCTAGGCGGCCACGGTCTCTCCGTGGCAGGAGGGTCATGCGTCGTCGCCGGGCCACGCTGGGGTGACTCGGGCGAACCCGTCAAGAGTA
>JBLNGJ010000648.1:0-2565 GCA_050264675.1 Micromonosporaceae bacterium | reverse complement strand
CGCGGCGGATCGGTCATGCCGACCAGGCCGAGGAGTGTCAGCCCCGACTCCGCCTCGTCCTGGCCCGGCCGTGGCCGCGTCACGGTCCGGCTCGCGACGGCGAGAACGCGTAGTCCGGCCGCTGCCATCGTTTCGTTGGCACGTCGAATCGACTCTCGCTCGTCCAATGTCAGCCGGCCCGACCAGGATGTGGCGGCACACCGATTGAGCACGTCCAACGGAGCGCCCTTGACATAGGCAACGTAGCCGGCCCCCGACCGGTGAACGGTGGTCATGAGCTTGCGTATCGGGTCGAAGGGGAACTCGGTCGTGCGGGAGAGGCGGCTTTGTTCCTGACCGAGGTCGAGCCCGGCCTTCGCCGCCGCGACGAGCAATGCTCCCTCAGTGGTGTCGCCGAGCACCCGCCACCCGTCCCGATCTACCGGCGGTATGAGGCGGGCGTTGCTGCACAACGCGGCCGCCCGCAGCATCTCTACCACGCGCTGCCCACCCGTAACTTCGCCGACCGGCGCATAGCCGACACCACTGACCGCGTACGAGTCTCCGCCGACCCACACCTCGGTGACTGTCATCTCCGCCTTGGTCAGCGTGCCGGTCTTGTCGGTGCAGATGACCGTGGTCGACCCGAGGGCCTCGACCGCGAGCAGCCGTTTGACCAGAGCCCGGCGGCGGGCCATCCGGCGCACACCGATGGCGAGCGAGACCGAGAGCGTGGCCGGCAGGCCCTCCGGCACGAGAGCGACCATGACCCCCAAAGCGAAGAGGAATGTCGCCAGCAACGGGGCATCAGAGGGAGCCCTGATGACGAACATGGCTGCGCCCACGCTCAACGCCACCGCCGACACCCGCCGGGCCATCGACGCGACCTGCTGCTGCAGCGGCGTACGGGACTCCGGCGCGTCCTCGGTGAGCAGGCAGATGCGGCCGAACTCGGTGCCGGCTCCGGTCGCGAAGACGACCACCTTTCCGGACCCGCTCGCGACCGTCGTTCCCATGTGGACGCGGTTGACGGCATGCAGCCCCGAGAGCGCGTCCACGTCTGCGTCGGCGACCCGGGCCACCGGCTCACTCTCGCCGGTGAGGGCGGCCATGTTGACGGCAAGATCATGCGCCTCGACGACCGTCGCATCGGCCGGGACCGCGTCCCCCGCCTCGAGCAGCACCAAGTCGCCGGGCACCAGGTCGCGCACTGGCACCTCGGTCCGCTCGCCGTCGCGGATGACCCGGCACAGATGCGGCACCATCGCCCGCAATGCCTCGGCCGAGCGTTCCGCTGAGTACTCCTGCCCGAACCCGATCGCCGCGTTCAGCAGGACGACCGCGAGGATGGCGATGGTCAGTTGCAGGTTGCCCACGTCGCGCGGTGTGCTGAGCAGATAGGCCAGCGTCGTGATGCCAGCCGCAACGAGTAGGACCACCGCGAATAGGTCGGTGAACTGGGCGAGGAACCGCCGCCACGGCCGGCGCGGCCGCGGTCGAGGTAGGTCATTGGGACCATGCCGGGCCCGCCGGGCCGCGACCTCGGCCGCCGTCAGACCCCGCGACGGCACACCCGAGCCGACCGCTGCAGGTCGGGTGCGATGAGTGTCGGCGTCCGCGGCAAGAACGCCCATCGCCACCTCCACGCAGATTGGCACCCGCCGAGTGGTCGCCGAGCCGCTGTGAGCATCCGTCTGACGACGGTGGCTCCGGCGCGCCTCAGCGCCACCCGGGCTCTGCTGTGCCCACCGCGGCCACCCGGCGGGCGCCGCACCTTCAGACTGGTCTGTCGCCGCGACCCTGCGCAGGGGCCAAGGTCCCGATGCCCTGTGACCTTGCGCCCGTGGGCGCCGGCGTAGTCTGGCGGTAGGCCAAATGTCCCGGTCGCCGGGCAGGTTGGCCCTTCTTCCCCCGGCTTATGTCTTTGACGCTCGAAGTAACGAATCCGCGTGGGAGGGGCATCAGATGAAGGCACTCGTATTCGGCGGTCCCGGCGCGAAAACCTGGACCGACGTCCCCGATCCCGTGATCAGGGATCCCCGTGACGCGATCATCCAGGTTGACGCCGTCACCATATGCGGCACCGATCTGCACATCCTCAAGGGCGACGTGCCGACGGTCGAGCCTGGGCGCATCCTCGGCCATGAGGCCGTCGGCACGGTTGTCGACGTTGGCAGTGCGGTCAGCGGCTTGGGCGCCGGCGACAAGGTGCTGGCATCCTGCATCTCCGCGTGCGGCATGTGCCGTTACTGCCGCCAGGGCAGTTACGGCCAGTGTCTCGGCGGCGGCGGGTGGATCCTGGGTCACCGCATCGACGGGGTACAGGCTCAGTACGCCCGGCTGCCCTTCGCCGACCTGTCCACGTACAAACTGCCTCACAACGTGCCGGATGAGGCCGCGGTTCTCCTGGCCGACATCCTGCCGACGTCGTACGAGGTCGGCATCCTCAATGGCCAGGTGCGTCCGGGCGACACGGTCGTGATCGTCGGGGCGGGACCGATCGGCCTGGCGGCCGTGTTGACAGCGCGCCTCTACTCACCGAGCCACATCGTCGTCGTCGACAAGGCGGTCAGCCGGCTCGAAGCG
>JBLNGJ010000647.1:0-20521 GCA_050264675.1 Micromonosporaceae bacterium | reverse complement strand
CGACCTTGTGGATCCAGCCGCGCGCCGACGACGGCAGCGACGCCAGTCCAATGCGGACAGACAGGCCCTGCTCGCGGGCGCGGCTCTCGGTGAGCCCGACCGAGCCGATCTCCGGATCGGTGAAGGTGACCCGGGGCAGCGCACGGTAGTCGGCCGGCGGCGGGTCCTCGCCGAGGATGTCGCGGGCGCAGATGCCGGCCTGGTACATCGCGACGTGGGTGAAGGCGCCCTGCCCGGTCACGTCACCGACGGCCCACACGCCGGGCGCGGCCCGCATCCGCCCGTCCACCGCGATCGCGGGCGCCGACGGGTCCAGCCCGATCGCGGCGACGCCCAGGTCGGCCAGCGCGGCTCGCCGGCCGGTGGCCACGAGCAGCCGCTCCGCGATCACCGGCTCGGCACTGGACAGGCTGAGCCGGAACCGGCCGTTGGCGTACCCGACCTCGCTCACCCGAACCCCCGTGTGCAGCGCCACGCCGTCGGCCGCGAGGGCCTTGACCGCCAGCCGGGACGCCTCCGGCTCCTCGGCCATGAGTACGCGCGGCGCCACCTCCACGACCGTGACCGCCACCCCGAACCGGGCGAACACCTGGGCCAACTCCACGCCGATCGCCCCGCCGCCGAGCACGGCGAGCGACCCCGGCAGGTCGGTGGTCTCGATCGCCTCCCGGTTGGTCCAGTAGGGCGCGCTGGCCAGCCCGGGGATCGGCGGCGCCACGGGCTCGGTTCCGGTGCCGAGCACGATGGCCCGGTTCACCTCGTACTCGCCGGCGCCCACTCCGACCCGGCCGGGCGCGATCAACCGGGCGCGTCCGCGCACGAACCGGCCGCCCTTGTCTTCGAAGCGCCGCACCGCGACCGCGTCGTTCCAGTTGTCGGTCGCCTCGTCCCGGATGCGCCTGGCCACCGGGGCCCAGTCCGGGTGCACGTCGGCCCGTCCGGCCAGACTCTTGACCCGGCGCGCCTCGGCCAGCGCGTTCGCCGCCCGGATCATCATCTTGCTCGGCACGCAGCCCCAGTACGGGCACTCGCCACCGACCAGCCGCTCCTCGATGCCGATGACGCTCAGGCCGGCCTGGGCCAGTCGGCCGGCCACCTCTTCGCCACCGACCCCCATGCCGATCACGACCGCGTCAACCCGCTCCGGCACGGACCCATCCGCCTCCCGAACGCCGCGCACGCCTCCGGCGCCGCGAGCACAGTCTGTCACGACCGGCTAGGCGGCCACCGGCGATCAACCGACCGCAAACCCCACCTGCACGTGCAATTATCGATGGCTGTCTGTGTCCTGTCATCAGGGTGTGGGTAACCCTCCTCGGGGGCTTGTGACGGCATGTGACACGTAGAACACTTACGGTCGCAAGTGCATCGATAGGGGGGAGCGGGTAGATGGCGGACGGCAGTCCCACTGTGCGGAGGCGCCGTCTCGGCTTGATCCTGCGCGGCCTGCGTGAGAAGGCGGGCCTGACCGGTGAGGAGGTCGGCGCGGCGATCGAGCGCTCCGGGTCGTGGGTGAGTCGGGTCGAGACCGGCCGCGTCGGTCTGCGCGGACGCGACCTGCGTGACCTGTTGACGCTCTACCGGCTCGACGACGAGAAGCTCGCCGAAGAGCTGCTCGACCTGGCCCGCGAGGGAAAGCAACGCGGCTGGTGGAGCAAGTACGCCGACACGCTCTCCGGCCCGTACGCGACCTACATCGGGTTCGAGGCCGAAGCGGTGGAACTGCGCGTGTACGAGACGCTCGTGGTGCACGGCCTGCTGCAGACCGAGGAGTACGCGCGGGCCATGTTCGCGACGACCATTCCACCGAACAAGGACGACATGATCGAGCGCAAGGTGCGCATCCGCCTGGCCCGGCAGGCGCTGCTCGACGGGTCCCGGCCGCTGCAGCTTCGGGCCGTCTTCGGCGAAGGCGTGCTGTTGCGCCAGATCGGTGGTCCCACGGTGCTGCGCGATCAGCTCAAGCGGCTGGCCGAGGCGAGCCGCCGGCCCAACATCACCCTGCAGATCATCCCGTTCACCCGAGGCGTGCACCCCGGCATGATCGGCTCATTCACGGTGGTGCGGTTCCCGTCCAAGGACGACCCCGACATCGTCTACATCGAAGGCATGACCGGTGACGTCTTCGCCGAGGCCGAGGACGCCCACATCTACAACGAGGTGTTCGACCACCTCAGCTCGGCCGCGCTCAGCCCGGCCGAGTCGCAGAAGAAGATCGACCAGGCGTGGGAGGCGCTGGCTTGAGCCATAAGGAGGGGCCGGACGTGCGTTCACTTGACGCAACCTGGCGCAAGAGCACTCGAAGCAGCAACAACGGTTCGTGCGTGGAGGTACGCCGGATCGCCGAACAGGTGGAGGTGCGCGACACGACGGACCGGCAGGGGCCGGTGCTCCGCTTCGACCCGGGGGCCTGGCGCAGCTTCGTCGAGGGCCTGACCCTCGACGACTTCAACCGCAACTGACCGCAGCCAGCGGCGCCGTCAGGCGCCGAGATCCTCGGCGGCGACCAGCACGGCGGAGACCACGATATTGTCGCGATACGACCCGGCGGCGGCGTCGAACGAGCCGCCGCAGGTGACCAGGCGCAGCTCGGGCCCGGGCGTGGGTGGGTAGACCTGTGCGGCCGGGAAGTCGTCCTTGGGGTAGCGGGAGCTGCCGGTGACCCGGAACCGCAGCCAGTCACCGTCGCGCTCGACCTCGATCAGGTCGCCTGGGCGCAGCTCGTGCAGGCGGTAGAAGACGGCCGGACCCGACTGCGAGTCGACGTGTCCGGCGATCACGGCCGGGCCCGGGTCGCCGGGCACGACACCGTCGGCGTACCAACCGGCCCGCGCGTACGCCTGGGGCGGGGTCAGCGCGCCACCGCGATCCAGGGCGAGCAGCTCCAGGCTCGCATCCACGCCGATGATCGGGATGCGCACCCGGGTCGGCCCGGCGGGAGCGGGCACCGCCGCCGACGCCTGGCACGGACCGCCCAGGCACGGCTGCACCCAGACCGTACGCGGCGGCCGCCACCGTTCGTCGGTGCCGCCGAGGGCGACCGCGCCGGTCAGCCCGGCCGCCACCAGCGTGGCCGCGGCGAGGGCGACCAGCTGCACCCGCCGGCGCACCCGGGCCCGCCGGCGCCGCGCGCCGCCCGGCCCGATGATGACGGTCCGCGGCCGGACGCGGGTCACGATCGCCGGCGCCCCAACCGCAGCAGCCGGAACCAGAGCACGGCCAGCCCGAGTGTCACCACCGCGCCGAGGCCGACCAGGGCCAGCGGGCTGGACGAGCCGCCCGCGGTGCCACCGCTGCCGGTGGCCACCCCGTCCACCGGCACGCTGGACCCGCCGCGGGCGTCGATGCGAGCCTCGGCGCGCAGCCGCCCGTTGGCCCCGTCGAGCACGATGACCGAGTAGACGTCCCCGGCCTCGAGCGAGCAGCTGACCGTGTTCATCACCGAGGGCGAGCCGGACGCCCGTAGCGCCAGCGCCCAGTTGCCCGGCGCGACCTGCTGGTAGGCCGTGGCGGTGGCGAACGCCACGGTGCTGGCGATGGGCGTGCCGTCGGGCAACGCGACGTCGAGCAGCGGGACCGCGCCGGAGGCCTGGATGATGCGCACCTTCGCCTTGCCGGTGGGTGGCCGGCTCAGGTCGTCGCTGAGCACCCGTAGGCCGAGGTCGACGTTGCGGCCCACACCGGCCACGGTGTACGCCTTGCCGCCGACCACCGACACCGACGCGGTCAGCGTGGTCGGGGTCGACGCCGGCGCACCCTTGGGACGCATCGAGACCAGGTAGCTGCCGGTGGGCACGATCTGGTACGCGGAGACCACGCCGTAGCCGACGCCACCGAAGATCTTCGTGCCGAACGTGGTCGAGCCCACCTTCTCCAGGTAGACGTCCACCTCGGGCGAGTCAGGGGAGAGGTGGGCCAGCCGGACGTAGCCCACCCCAGCGGCCTGCGCCGGAGCGGCCACCCCGACCGCGAGCCCGGTGCCGAGCAAGGCGGCCGTGCCGATCCGCAGCAGCGCTGATTTCATCGATGTGTCCCGTCGTCTCGACCGACCGCCGACCGGTTTCGTACGCTGCCCGGACCCGACCAACATCGCAAGACGCCGGCGCAGAGTTACCCACCGAGTGACAATTCGCCGACAGCGCGTCCCCGATTTTGACCTCCGCATCCCGGTCTTGACAGCTCGGCGAAGGCATCGAACTCGAAGTCGCCGCAGGCGCGCACCACCGGGCGCGATGGCGGACGGCGGCCGATCGTACGCTGGGTCTCATGCGCCAGGAGTGGCACCAGTTCCGCAACCCCCAGTTCGTGATCGGGCGGCCGACGGTCGACCCCGCCGAGGTCGAGGCGCTCGGCCTCGACAGCTGGCGCGCGCTGCCCCGGGCGCAGACCCCGCCGTGGCCGGACCAGGCCGCGGTGGACGCGGTGGGGGCCGTGCTGACCACGGTGCCGACCATCGTCGCACCCTACGAGGTGGACCGGCTGCGCCAGCGGTTGGCCGAGGTGTGCGAGGGCCGCGCGTTCCTGCTGCAGGGTGGTGACTGTGCGGAGACCTTCGCCGACAACACCGAGTCGCACCTGCTGGCCAACTGCCGCACGCTGCTGCAGATGGCCGTGGTGCTCACCTACGGCGCGAGCCTGCCGGTGGTGAAGGTGGCGCGGGTCGCCGGCCAGTACACCAAGCCCCGCACCCACGAACTGGACGCGCTCGGCCTGCCGGCCTACCGCGGCGACATGATCAATTCGCTGGAGGCCACCGCGGAGGCGCGCGAGGCCGACCCGCAGCGCATGATCCGGGCGTACGCGAATGCCTCGTCGGCCATGAACATGCTGCGCGCCTACGTCGGTGGTGGCCTGGCCGATCTGCACGCGGTGCACGACTGGAACCGCGATTTCGTGCGCACCTCCAAGTTCGGCGAGCGCTACGAGGCGATCGCCCGCGAGATCGACCGGGCGCTGGCCTTCATCCGGGCCTGCGGCCTGACCGACGACGAGGCGCTGCGCACGGTCACCCTCTACTGCTCACACGAGGCGCTGGCGCTGGAGTACGACCGGGCGCTGACCCGGGTCGCCGACGGCCGGGCGTACGGGTTGTCCGGCCACTTCCTCTGGGTCGGCGAGCGCACCAAGCAACTCGACGGGGCGCATGTGGACTTCGTCTCCCGCATCGCCAACCCGGTCGGGGTCAAGCTGGGCCCCGGCACCACGCCCGAACTCGCCATCGAGCTGTGCGAGCGGCTCAACCCCGACAACGTGCCCGGCCGGCTCACGCTGATGTCGCGGATGGGTAACCACCGGGTGCGCGACGTGCTGCCCTCGATCGTGGAGAAGATCACCGCCGCCGGCCACAAGGTGGTCTGGCAGTGCGACCCGATGCACGGCAACACCCACGAGTCCTCCAACGGCTACAAGACCCGTCACTTCGACCGGATCGTGGACGAGGTGCTCGGATATTTCGAGGTGCACCAGTCGCTGGACACCCACCCGGGCGGCATCCACGTCGAGCTCACCGGGGAGGACGTCACCGAATGCCTGGGTGGCGCCCAGGCGATCGGCGAGGCCGACCTGGTGGGTCGCTACGAGACGGCGTGCGACCCGAGGCTGAACACCCAGCAGTCGCTGGAGCTGGCCTTCCTGGTCGCCGAGATGCTCCGCGGCTAGCTCGCTGCCGCCGATCATGAACTTAGGTTCCTGGTCGGCGGCGTGTCGTGTACCTAACTTCATGATCGGCGAAGGGTCTAGGGCGAAATGAACGTCGACCTGCGCAGTGACACCGTGACCCGCCCGACCGCGGCGATGCGTGCGGCGATCGCGGCCGCCGACGTGGGCGACGACGTCTTCGGCGAGGATCCCACGGTCAACGCCCTCGAGGCGGAGGTCGCGGCGCTCTTCGGCCACCAGGCCGCCCTGTTCACGCCGACCGGCTCGATGGCCAACCAGATCGGCGTCCAGCTGCTCGTGCCGGCCGCCAACGAACTGCTCTGCGACGCCGATGCGCACGTCGTCACGTACGAGATCGGGGCGGCCGCGGCCATCGGCGGCATCTCGACCCGCACCTGGCCGGCGGCCGGCGGCGACCTCGATCCGGACCTGGTGGCCGCGATGGTGCGCCCGGACGGCTTCTCCGCCGTGCCGACCCGGGCGATCGCGGTCGAGCAGACCCACAACCGGGCCGGCGGTGCGGTCATCGCCCTGGAGACGCTGCAGTCGCTGCGGCGGATCGCCGACGATGCCGGCGCCGGGCTGCACTGCGACGGTGCCCGGATCTGGCACGCGCACGTCGCCGACGGCGTCCCACTGCGCACGTACGGAGAACTCTTCGACACGCTCTCGGTGTGCCTCTCCAAGGGCCTGGGGGCCCCGGCCGGCTCGCTGGTGGTGTCCACATCGGAGCGCATTGCCCAGGCCCGGTGGATCCGCAAGCGGATGGGCGGCGGCATGCGTCAGGCCGGCGTGCTGGCCGCGGCCGGCCGCCACGCCCTGACCCACCACATTGGACGCCTGGCCGGCGACCACGCCCGGGCGCGCCGGCTGGCCGAGGCCTTGGCGCCGTTCGGCGTCGTGGATGCGGCCCGGGTCCGGACCAACATCGTGATCCTGGACCTGACGAAGTCCACACTGGATGGACCCGGGCTCGCCGCGACCGCCCGCGCGGCCGGCGTGTTGGTGTCGGTGATCGGCCCGCGCACCGCCCGCGCGGTCACCCATCTCAACGTCGACGACGCCGGCGTCGACCGCGCCATCGAGGTGCTCACCGGCGTGCTGGCGGCCTGACCTCGCGCCTGAGCGGCCCGGCTCAGGACGGTTCGGGGTGCTCGGTGACGTTGTGCAGGTAGAGCGGCTCGCCGAGCTTGGCGAGCAAGGCGAGCTGCGTCTCCAGGTAGTCGATGTGGTGCTCCTCGTCGGCGAGGATCTCCTCGAACAGCCGGGCCGACGTGACGTCGCCGACCGAGCGCATGTGCTCGATGCCCCGGCGCAACCGGTCGACCGCTTCCAGCTCGACCTTCAGGTCGCAGTCGAATTGCTCGGGCACGGTCTCGCCGATGCGCAGCGGGAACAGCCGCTGGAAGTTGGGCAGGCCCTCCAGGAACAGGATCCGGTCGGTGAGCACCTCGGCGTGGCGCATCTCGTCGATCGACTCGGCCCGGGTGTGCTTGGCCAGCCGGGTGTAGCCCCAGTTCTCCTGCATCCGGGCGTGTAGAAAGTACTGGTTGATCGCGGTCAGCTCGGCGGTGAGCTGTTCGTTGAGGAACTCGAGGACCCGTCCGTCGCCCTGCATGCGCCGATCACCTCCGTCCCCGGTCAGCCTAGGCGGGCCGGACCGGCCGGTCAGGTCGACTCGCCACGTCGGCCGGGGAGGGGATCGCGGTTTTCCGTACAGATGTGAAGTGTGACTTCACATTGGTACGGAAAACGGCGATCAAGCGGTGACGTTGGGGGCGATGGCGGGCGGCGACCGGACGTTAGGGGCGGCGGAGGCTGACCAGGGTATCCGAGGCGGACTCCTCGGCGATGAGGGCGTGGATGCGCTCCAGGCAGGTGCCGCATCCGGTGCCGGCACCGCAGGCGTCGCCGACGCTCTCCTCCGAGCGCGCGCCGCACCGGACGGCGGTGCGGACCTCGCTCTCGCGGACCCGGGCGCAGACGCAGACGAACATGCCGATCCCATCAGGTAAGGCTGACCTTAGTAAGGTTGCACTCAGGTGTGGTTCGGGCGCAAGCGTTCCGGTCCGTAGGTGACCGGTCTCACCACCTGCCGGGGTTCTACCGCCGCACGGCGCTCAGACGGACCAGCGTGGCGATGTCCGCCTTATGACCGGCGTGGCCGCTGCTCGGCGTCTCCACGATCACCGGTACGCCCCGGGTGGCAGGGTGGCTGAGCAGGGCGGCGAACGCGGCCGCGCCGATCGTCCCGGCCCCGACGTTCTCGTGCCGGTCCCGCAGCGAACCGCAACCGTCCTTGGAGTCGTTCGCGTGCACGAGCGCGAGCCGGTCGGCACCGACGGCGGCGGTGAGCGCATCGAGCGTGGCGACCATGCCGTCCGGCGTGGAGACATCGTGCCCGGCGGCGAAGGCGTGGCAGGTGTCGAAGCAGACGCCGAGCCACGGATGCCAGTCGACGGCCTCGAAGTAGCGGGCGAGATCCTCGACCCGGGCGGCCAGGCACCGCCCGCCGCCGGCGCTCGGCTCGACCAGCAGCCGCGGCCCACCCCGAGCGGCCGACTCGTCCAGCAATGGCCGCAGCGCGTCGCCCAGTTGGCGCAGCGCCACCGGCAGATGCCCGTCGTTGACCGCCGAGCCGGCGTGGAAGACCACGGCCCGTGCGCCGATCTGCTCGCCGCGGCGCAGGCCGTGGGCGATCGCACCGGCGGAACGGCCTACCGTCTCCGCGGTCGGGGAGCCGAGGTTGACCAGCAACGGCGCGTGCACGAAGACGGGCACCGACCGTTGCGCGCAGCCGTCGCGGAAGGCCTCGTCCTGACCGGGGTCGCCGGCCGAGAGTGCCCAGCCGCGCGGGTTGGAGACGAAGACCTGCACCGCCGCGGCCCCGGCCGCGTCCACATAGGGCAGTGCCGAACGGGCCAGACCGCCGGCCGCGGGTGCGTGTGCACCAACTACCGGTGCCGCTACAGGTTGCACGTGATCACGACGCCCTGGCCGGGCTGCACCGGAGTGCCCGGTTGCGGGTCCTGGGCGCTGACGTGACCGAACTGCTGCGCGAGAAAGTCGCCGTTGACCTGGACCTGCAGGCCCATCGCCTGCAGCTGGTTGCGCCCGTCGTTGCAGGAGGCGCTGACAACCGCGGGCATCGGTACGCCCGGCGGGCCGTTGGCCACCACGAGCACGACCTTGACGCCATTGGCCGAGGCCAGGCCCTCGCCCTCGCCCGGGTTCTGTTGGATCACCTGGTCGCGCGGGTGGGACTGGTCGTCCTGACGCTGCACCTCGACGGTAAAGCCCTGACCTTCCAGGGTCGCCTGGGCCTCGGCGAGCTGCTTGCCGATGACGCCGGGCACATGCACCGGGAACGGCCCCCGAGCGATGATCACCTTGACCGGCGAGTTGGGCGGCAGCGGTGTGCCGGCGGCCGGGTCGGTGCCCACGACGTAGTTGGTGGGCAGCGTGTCGGAGAAACCGTCGACCTGCTGCACCACGAAGTACTTCCCCAACTCGGCGATGGCGAACTCGGCCGCCTGCCCGGCGACCTCCGGCACCGCGTACCGTTCCGGCCCGAGCGAGAGCTGCAGGGTGATCGTGCCGTGCTTGACCACCCGGCCGCCGGCGTCCGGGTGTTGGCGCATCACCGTGCCCTTGGCGACGTGCTCGTCGAAGATGCCGGGACCTTCCCGGACCGCGAAGCCCAACCGGGTCGCCTCGGCGGTGGCGCTGTCCCGGGTCAGGTTCACCAGCGACGGCGCGGTCGTGTAGCGACCGAAGCCGAGCCACCAGCCGCCCACGCCGAGGAGCAGGGCGAGCACCACGGCCACCGCGATGAGCTGGTGCTGTCCCCGGCGGGTGGCCGGCATGCGGGCGACCCGGTCGGCCATCGAGCCCCAGGCGCCGGCGAGCGAGCGCAGGCCGGAGGCGTTGGTGCCGCGCCGATGCCCGGGGGCCACCGGGGTCGCGGCGCCACGGGCCCGGCCGGCCGGCAGCCGGGCCCAGGGCGGCCGCCGGTCAACCGGGGCGACGACCACGGTGGGGTGGGCGATCGCCCGGGTCGGGCCGGCCAGCGCGCCCAGGTCGTCCCGGGCCACCTGCACCTGGGTCAGCAGCGCCGCGGCGTCCATCGGGCGGGCATCCGGGTCGCGCCGGGTCGCCCGTAGCACCAGCTCGTCGAGCAGGCGGGGCAGCTCGGCCACGACCCGGGAGGGCGGCGGCACGTCCCGGTCGACGTGCTGCCAGGCCACGTCGGCCGCGCGGTCGCCCTCGAACGGCACCCGCCCGGTGAGCATCTCGAAGAGCATGATGCCGGCCGAGTAGACATCGGCCCGCGGGTCGGCCCGGCCCTCGCGAACCAGCTCGGGAGCCACGTACGCGGCGGTGGCGAGCAGCTGGCCGGTGGTGTTGGCCGCCTCGGCCGCACCGGCCAGGCCAAAGTCGGCGACCTTGACCACCGCGTCAATGAGGTCGCCCGAGCCGTTGGGCGGTGGGGCGATGAGCACGTTCTCGGGCTTCACATCGCGGTGCACCATGCCGGCCCGGTGGGCCGCGGCGAGCGCGGCGAGCACCTGCTCCAGGACGGCCAACGACTCGACCGGGTCCAGCCGGCGCCGCTCGTTGAGGATGTCCCGCAGGGTGCGGCCGCGTACGAACTCCATCACCAGGTACGGCAGTCCGTCGTGGACACCCTCGTCGTAGACCGCGACCACGTTGGGATGGGTGAGCCGAGCCACCGCCTGTGCCTCTTCCGCGAGGTGCCGCCGGAAGCGGTCGTCGTTGGCGTGGCCGGGCTGGATGACCTTCAACGCGACGGTACGCCCGAGCCGCTCGTCCACCGCGTGGTAGACGATGGACATGCCGCCCCGGGCGACCCGGCTGTGCACCCGGTACCGCCCACCCACGAGTGCCCCGTTGAGCGGATCGGCGACTTGCGTGTCCATCGGCAGCGAGTCTAACGGCGGGCGGTCGGCGAGGTGGCGTACGTCGCTCGAAGAACGTCACTTCGGTGGTGCGCGCGCGGGGCAGCGTGGCAGGGTGGATGCGTGACTCAGACACGGCGAGAGACGCCGACCGGCGCAGGCACGGTGCCGCTGGACCTGCCGGCGACACCATCGGGCTGGATGAATCTGCCCGACGTTGCCGAGCGCCTGGAGGTGCCGATCACCAAGGTGCACCAGATGATCCGGGAGGGCGGGTTGATCGCGGTACGCCGGGACGGCGTGCTGACCGTCCCGGTGGAGCTCATCGCCGGGCGTACCGTGCTCAAGCACCTGCCGGGCGTGATCACGCTGCTGCGCGATGCCGGGTACACCGACGAGGAGGCGCTGCGCTGGCTCTACACGCCGGACGACACGCTGCCCGGTACGCCGGCGACGGCCCTGGACGGTGCGGGTGCCACCGAGGTCAAGCGCCGGGCCCAGGCGCTCGGTCTCTGACCCGCCCGTGCGCGCCCTGACCTACCTCGGCACGCTCGCGCTCTGCCTGGCCGCGGCGGCCTGGCTGGAGCCGGTCCTGCGCGTCGGCGTGGTGCGCCGGTGGCGGCGGTTGGCCGCGACGGTGCTGCCGGTCGCGGTGCTCTTCCTGGTCGCCGACGCGGCCGCGATCGCCACCGGCCTCTGGTCCTACGACCCGGCCCAGCTCGTCGGCGTGAACCTGCCTGGCCGCGTACCGCTGGAGGAGCTGCTCTTCTTCCTCATCGTGCCGGTCTGTGTGGTGCTCGGCTTCGAAGCCGTCCGCAAGGTCACCGGCTGGTCGGCCGGTGACGAGCCGGAGCACCGATGAGCTATACCGCCGCGGCGCTGCTCGGCGTGATCGCGGCCGGGCTGCTCGACGTGATCGGGCTGCGCACCCGCCTGCTCGGCCGGGCGGTCTTCTGGGCCACCTACCCGATCATCGTGGGGTTCCAGCTGGTCTTCAACGGCATGCTCACCGGTCGAGGGGTGGTGCGTTACCCGGAGTCGGCGATCCTGGGTCCGCGGCTGGTGCACGCACCGATCGAGGATCTACTGGTCGGCTTCGCGCTGACGCTGATGACGTTGTCGCTGTGGGTGTGGCTCGGCCGCCGAGCCGGCGCGCGGGCGTCGGAAACCAGCGGCGCCGGCGTTGCCCAACCAGTGCCCCGGTCAGCAGGCCCGCGGTGACCAGCACCGCGCCCGGCAGTCTTGTCCGCGGAGCCAGGCCCACCCCGTTGGGCAGCACCAGGAATGCCAGCACACCGGCCGCCGCGGCGCACCAGGCCCGGACCCGTTCGTCCACTGTGGAGACCGCGATGAGGGCGAGCGGGGTCAGCGCGTACCACGGGTAGAAGACCGGGCCGAGCATGGCCAGGCCGGCGAAGGCGACCCCGGCCCCGAGCACGGCGGCCCGGGCCGGGTCGGCGTCGGTCCGGTCGGACCGATCGATCCAGCCGGTCCGGTCGGACCAGATCCGCCAAACCAGCGCGGCCACCAGCGCGGCGAGCACGACGAGTCCCACCGCCTGCGCCGTCGCCACCGCCGGGTCGAACGCGCCCGGCAGTCCCACCGCCCGGAGCAGGTAGCCGGCACTCATGCCCACCGCCGTCGGGGCCGAGGTCCATTGGCCGAGATCCCCGGTGCGACTCAGCGCGGGTGCCAGGTTCAGGCCAACCCCGGTCGGCACGGCCAGGGCCAGGTAGCCCAGCGCGGTCACGCCGCCGACCGTCAGCACCGCCCGGATGATCCGGCCCCGGAGGGCGACCGCCACGGCGAGGGCGGCGAAAGGCAGTGCCACCACAGCGGTCACCTTCACCGCGGCGGCCAACGCCAGCGCCACCCCGGCCGGCCAACCCCGCCCGGCCACCGCGTACGCCAGCGCGGCCAGCACCAGGCCGGTGAGCAGGGCGTCGTGGTGCGCTCCGCCGGCCACGTGCAGCAGCACCAGCGGGCTGGCGAGCCCCAGCCAAGCGGCCCGCCCGGACGGCACACCGAAGCGGCGGGCGAGCTGGGCGCCGTAGTGCACGCCGAGCAGCACCCCGGCGAGGGCGGCCAGGCGCAGTACGGCGATCGCCACCACGATCCGCCCGCCGGCTGCGCTCGCCGACCCGGCCGCGGCCGCGGCCACCAGCGTGGCCGTCGGCCCGTACGGGCTGGGCGTCCCGCGCCAGACCGGGGGCACCGAGGCCAGCCACGGGCAGGGGTCCCCCGGGTGGAGGAAGGCCGCGCCCTGGCAGGCGTACGCATAGATGTCCCGGCTGGCCAGCGGGGGTGCGAGTAGCGCCGGCAGAGCCCACAGCGCGGCCGTGACGAGCATCCACCGGCCGGTCAGCGGCGGGCCGTTGGGCCGGGCGGTGCGGCGGCCGATCTGCCACCAGGCGGCGGTGAGCAGCACGAGGCCGAGTCCGCACCCGGCCAGCGCCGGCAGGTCGGCCAGGCCGGGCAGCCCGTCCCGGTCGGCCCCGCCGGGCCGGGCCCCGACCCGGTAGGCCCCGACGGTCAGCGCCAGCGAACCGGCCAGCCCCAGGTAACGGTGACCGGTCAGCGGGCTCCGGGCGGGCATCGGCTCAGTCGGCGCGACGGGTGGCGGCCAGGGCCAGTTCGGTGAGCACGCTGGCGGCGTCGTCGGCGAGCTGCACCGGCTCGAGCGCGACCAGCGCCGCGTGGGCCAGGGCCTCGATGCGCTGCTCGGTGCGGGCCAACGCGCCGGTCTCGACGATGAGGTCGCGCAGCCGGGCCACACCCGACTCGTCCAGCTCCGGATCGCCCAGCCCGTGCTGCAGCTGGTTGGCGGTGGGCCGGCGGGCGGTGTCGAGCGCGGTCGCGACGAGATAGGTGCGCTTGCCCTCGCGCAGGTCGTCACCGGCCGGCTTGCCGGTGCGGGCCGGGTCGCCGAAGACACCGAGGATGTCGTCGCGGAGCTGGAACGCCTCACCCAGCGTCAGTCCGTAGCCGGAATAGGCCGCCTCGATCTCCGGTGGGGCGCCGGCGATCGCGGCCCCGAGCAGCAGGGGTCGCTCCACCGTGTACTTGGCCGACTTGTAGCGGGCCACCGTGCTGGCGCGCCGCAGGGACGAGTCGGCGGTGGCCTGGGCATGCACGTCGAGGTACTGCCCGGCGATGACCTCGGTGCGCATCACGTCGAAAACCACCCGCGCGCGCAGCAGCGCGGCTGCGTCCAGCCCGGACACCCGCAGCAGCTCATCGGACCAGGCCAGGCACAGGTCACCGAGCAGGATGGCGCTCGCCGCGCCGAACGCCTCGGCGTCGCCGTCCCAGCCGTGGGCGGCGTGCAGGGCGGCGAAGCGCCGGTGCACGGCCGGCTCACCCCGGCGGGTGTCCGAAGCATCCATGACATCGTCGTGGATGAGGGCGCTGCCCTGCACCAGCTCCAGCGAGGCGACGGCGGCCACCACGGCATCCGAGTCGACCCCACCGGCACCGCGGAAGCCCCAGTACGCGAACGCCGGGCGCAGCCGCTTGCCGCCGCCGAGAATGAACGCCTCGATCACCTCGGTAACCGGGCCCAGCGCCGGGTCGATACCGACCAGCAACGCCCGCTGCTGGGCGAGGTAGACCCCGAGCGCCTTCTCCACCCGCGCCCGCAGGTCAGCCCGGTCGACTGGGTTCACGGCTTGACCGTAGCCGACGTGGCAGGCTGCGCTGATGATGCCCTCTGCGCCCGACCCAGCCGAGGAACCGGTCCGGCTGGAGCCGTACCACGCCGACTGGCCAGCCCGCTTCGAACGGGAGGCGGCGGCGATCCGGGCCGCGATCGGCGACTGGATCACCGGAGGCATCCACCACATCGGCAGCACCGCCGTGCCCGGACTCATCGCCAAGCCCATCATCGACATCCAGGTCGGCGTGGCCGACCTGGCCAGCTCCCGACCCTGCATCGCGGTGCTGGCCGAGCTGGACTACCAGTACGCGCCGTACCGCGCCGAGGAGATGCACTGGTTCTGCAAGCCCGACCCTCGCCACCGGACCCATCACCTGCACCTGGTGCCGACCGGCTCGCCGCGCTTCCTCGACACGCTGGCGTTGCGGGACTACCTGCGCGAGCACCCGCACGCCGCGGCCGAGTACGTGGCACTCAAGCAGGATCTGGCGGCCCGGTTCACGCACGACCGCGAGGCCTACACCGACGGCAAGGCCGAACTGGTGGCCCGCCTCACCCGGGCCGCCCGCGAACGCACGCCGGCTGGAACCGCGCTGCGGCAGCGGTTGCGGCAGGCGCTGTCGGCCGCGTTGAAGGCCCGCGACCCCAACGCGGTCAACGCCTTGCGGACCGCCCTGGCCGCGATCGAGAACGCCGAGGCGGTCGACGGAGGGTTGACTTCCGCGGCCGGGTTGGCCGCGGTGGACGGGTTGGCCATCGAGCAGACGCCTGTGGGCGCCGGCGTCACGGAGGTGCCTCGGCGGGTGCTGACCGAGGCCGAGGTGGCTGAGATCGTGCGGACCGAGGTGGTCGAGCGCGAGGCGGCCGCCCGTGACTACGAGCGGGCGAACCAGCCGGAGCGGGCGCAACGACTGCGGAACGAGGCCAGCGTGCTCGCCGCCCACCTGGCCGGGCCGGCCTGACCCGCCAGCCCGTTCATCGCTTGTGCGCCAGTCGGTTCATCGCTTGAGCACTCGCCGTTCACCTCGCCAGACGCCGGCCGTAGTGCTATGGTGCTGAGCCATGATTCGACGTCTATCGATACTTAGATCCTTTGCCGTCGTGGCGGCACTGCTCTTCGCGGTGGCTTCGGTGGCCGTGCCGTCGCACCGCAGCGCGCCGGCGGCGCCGGTCGCGTTCGGCTGCAACGACCCGGCGATCGGCTACTACGTGGGCGACTTCTACACCTGTGAGGATTGCGAGATCACCGGTCAGGAAGGCGCGAGCATGGGCGTCTGGTACAGCTGGCACTGCCGTTACGTCAGCGGGATGTACCGCCTCTACGCCACGGGATAACTCAAGCCCGGGCCGGCCACACCGGCCTCTGTCCCAGAGCTATCGGTGATCGCGATTCCGGGCACCCGTGGTGCAGTCCCACTGCACGCGCCCGACCCGTAGTCGCGATCACCGGGCACACCGCGTTGTGACGACGAGCCGCCCCGGCGATCTACGATGCCGCCCGCACGTAGACGCCGGCGGACTGCTCCACCCACGTCACGCGTGGGCGCGGCGCGCTCTGGCGACGTCGGTGCCGTCGGGCCACGGCCGTGGCGCGCTCAAGCCGGCCCAGCGGCAGGTCGAGCACGACCGCCAGCCAGCCAAGCCAGAAACCGCTGGGGATGCGCTCCTCACGCTCCCAGCGGGAGACCTCGCTGCGCGTGACGGTGGAGAGGCCGGATGCCGCGCAGAGTCGCTCGGCCAGCCGTAGCTGGCTGATGCCGTGCTCGATGCGTACCCGGGCCAACAGGGCGCCGATCGACTCGGCCGGACCCGCCCCGAACGTCATGCCATCCTCCGCGGTCGTGGTGACGACGACTGCTTCCATCGACCCCGGAAGATATGAGCCAGAGCCAACCGATATTCGACCCCGCCGGTTGGCCGTGCCCCACTTGACGGTAGTGCGTCGCGTCAGCCCGGACGGCCTCGACACGCGGCGTCCTAGGGTACGGAGCCCGCCGGGACGATCCACTCGGCCGCCTGGGTCGTGATGGCAGCAACGGTGTCGAAGTCGCGGCTGTAATGCACGACGGTCGCGCCGTACAGCTCGGCAGTGGCGGCAATCAGAAGGTCAGAAACGCCCGGCCCGCGATGGCGGCCGGTGCGGACGAGCTCCCGCTGGACCTGGCGGGCGCGGTCGGTGACCGCAAGAGTCATGGGTAGATCCTGGTACAGCGCCGCACGGTCGTTCGCCACTGAGTCGAACTCCGCAAGGGTACGCGCGCTGTAGCCGACCTCCAGGTCGATCACGGCAGTCGTCGCTAGTACCCCGTTCTCGTCAAGTCTTTCCAAGGCCGCCTGCACCTCAGGGTGCCGGGACACGCGCGCCAGAGCGCTCTTGTCAACCAGGTAGACGTCTGTCACGACCAGGCGCCTGACATGACCGTTTCGTCGGCGAGGTCGGGCCCGCCGGCGCTGTTGAGTAGCCGTGCTCGACGCTGTGCCCTACGTTCGGCATCGGCAACCGCTGCCGCGAGCGCGGCGTGCACTGTGTCTTTCTTCGTGGTCGTGCCCAGCACCTTGGCCGCTGCCTCGGTCAGCTCGGGGTCCAGGTCGATGACTGTCTTCACCGGAGCAACCTCCTCTGTATATACATCGTATATACGCATGCTCCCGACCGGCAACGCTCAGAGCCGGCCGGCACGAACGACGCTGCTCCGCAATACAATGATCGATAAGATTTTCGGACATGGATCGCGGTGTCGTGATCATCCCGGGCGCGATGCTCGGGCCGCACCAGCCGCTGCTGAGCTACACCTGGCTGGCCGGGCGACTTCGGGGCGCCGAGGCCTACCACGTCGAGTGGCCGGCGGACCGACCCTCGTTCGGCGACTCCGCGGCCGCCGCGCAGTGGGTCAACGGGCGGGTTGCCGAGGTTCTCGATGTGTTTGCGGTCGCCCGGCCGGTGCTTGCCGGCAAGTCCCTCGGCACGTTCGCCGCCGCGTTGGCCGCGGAACGTGGCCTGCCGGGCATCTGGCACACGCCGGTGCTCACCGCCCCGGAGTGCGTCGCCGCGCTGCGCCGGGCGAGCGCACCGTACCTGCTCATCGGTGGGACCGCGGACGAGCTGTGGGACGGAGATCTCGCCCGCGAACTCACCCCACATGTGCTCGAGATCCCTGATGCGGACCACGGGATGATCCTGGAGGGTCAACCGCTGGCCCGTTCCGCGGAGGTGCTGGGTCGTGTCGTCACCGCCATCGAGGACTTCCTCGACCGGCAGGTGTGGCCGACCTGACGCTCAACCCATCGTCTTTGCGCCGTCGATCGACTCCCGGATGATGTCGGCGTGCCCGGCGTGCTGCGACGTTTCGGCGATGATGTGCAGCAGCACCCGCCGCACCGACCAGCCCGCTCCCGGCTCGAACCAGGGGGCGACCGGCAGCGGATGCGCGAGGTCAAGGTCGGGCAGCGTCGCCACGAGTTCGTCCGTGTGGCGGGCGACCGCCTGGTAGGCGTCGAGCAGACCGGCCACCGTGTCACCGTCGACCATGCGGAACTGGCCGAGCCAGTCGATCGGCTCGCTCTCCATCGCCTCGGCTCCGCCGACCGCGAACCGCATCCACCGGTCTTCGGTGCCGGTGACGTGCTTGATCAGCCCACCCAGGCAGAGTTCGCTCGCAGTGGTGCGCGCAGCAGCCTGCTCGTCGGTGAGCCCGCGCAGCGTGTGGCGCAGGAATCCGCGGTGCTTGTCGAGCGTCTGCAGCAGGTCGGCGCGCTCGCCGGTGAGAACCTGAGCTTCGGTCATCGTCGGGCCACCTCTCGCATTGATCCTTCCGGCCAACCCTAGGCGCGACCACCGACAGATCCGGCCGCCGACGGACCTCCACCCAGATTCATGCGGGCCCGGGTCGCCTACGTCTGGAAGGGGTGGTATGCCGCTCGGGCTCCGCCTCGACGCAGTGATCAGTGCCGACAACATCCGCACGATTCCAAGATCGGCCCTGGTGCGCCAGATCGGAGTCCTGCCAGCCCGCTTGGAACCCCATCTGGCGGCCGCAATCGTCAAGGCCTTCGACCTGACAAACGAACAGCTCATGACTGGCCCGTGACTGACCCGGTCACGCGGCCCGCAATGGCCGCGGCAATGGCCCCTCTTCTGGCTCCTTCGCATCGCGCGCCGCGCCGGTTCCATGGGTGGAGCGGGCGCGCCGCGCGTCCGCGGAGGAGGGGCCGGCCTTGGCGCGACTCTCGTTCGACCTGGCGGATCCGCCGGACGAGCCACCGTCCGGGGTGGTGCTCGCGATCCTGTGGCGGGTCGCGGTCCGCCTCTACCGCGATCATGGGTTGCCGCTGCCCCGCACGACCCCGCGCTGCCGGCAATGCCTGCAGCCTTGGCCCTGCTCGGCCCGCCGGCTCGCCGTGTTGGCACTGGTCACGGCGGCCGATCCGAAGGTGGTCGCGCGGGAGCCGGGTGGACCGCTTTCGGGTCGAGCCACCCGAACACCCCCCGGCCCGGGCGACCGCGGCGGCTAGAGTTCCTTCGTGGCTCTCGGACTCCCGTCGACCTTTCCTGGCGGTCATCCTGCGATCGGTGACCTGCTGCGCAGCGGCGAGCCGACCTTCTCGTTCGAGTTCTTCCCGCCGAAGACCGAGGAGGGCGAACGTCAGCTGTGGCAGGCGATCCGGGAGCTCGAGTCGCTTCGTCCGTCGTTCGTATCGATCACCTACGGCGCCGGCGGCTCGACCAGAGACACCACCGTCGCCGTCACCGAGCGGGTCGCCACCGAGACCACCCTGCTGCCGATGGCCCACCTGACCGCGGTCAACCACTCGACCGCCGAGTTGCGTAACGTGGTCGGCCGGCTGGCCGGGGCCGGCATACGCAACATGCTGGCCATCCGGGGTGATCCGCCGGGCGACCCGACCGGTGAGTGGCCGGCCCACCCTCAGGGTGTGCGGTACGCCGAGGATCTCGTGCGTCTCATCCGCGAGCTGGGCGACTTCAACGTCGGTGTGGCCGCGTTCCCGTACAAGCACCCCCGCTCTCCCGACATCGACACCGATACGAAGTTCTTCGTGCGCAAGTGCCGCGCCGGCGCCGACTTCGCGATCACCCAGATGTTCTTCGACGCCGACGACTACCTGCGGCTGCGCGACCGCGTCGTTGCCGCCGGCGGACAGACCCCGATCCTGGCCGGGGTCATGCCGGTGACCCAGATGAGCACGATCGAGCGCTCTGAGCAGCTCTCCGGTGCCCCGTTCCCGGCCGCCCTGGCCAAGCGGTTCGAGCGGATCGCCGATGACCCGGCGGCCGTGCGCCAGCTCGGCATCGACCAGGCGTGCGAGATGTGCACCCGGCTCCTCGCCGAGGGCGTGCCCGGCGTGCACTTCATCACGCTCAACCGCTCGACCGCCACTCGCGAGGTGTGGATCAACCTCGCCCTCGGCGCGCGGATCTAACCGGTCAGGTGGGCTGGCGATGTGACCGCCGCGCGGCTGGACTGGGACGGGTACGCGGCGAGCTGGGCCAAGCTGCACGGCGGCGTGGATCCGCGCGGCTCCCGCTCAGTGCGTGGTTGGCTGCGGGTCTGCTACGGGGTCGGCCGGGTGCTCGCCGCGGCTCGGGTGCCACCCGGTGCGGTGACCGCCTCCGGCCTCGTCTTCGCGGCGGCCGGCATCGTGGCGGTGCTGCCTCGCGGCGCCGGGCTGTTCGTTGCGGCCGGCCTGGTGCTGCTCTCGGCCCTCGCCGACGGGGCCGATGGCGCGGTCGCCGTGCTCACCGGGCGAACGAGCCAGCTCGGTCAGTTCTCCGATGCCGTGGTCGACCGTCTGGTCGAGGCCTTGTGGCTGTTCGCGTTGTGGCGCATCGGTGCGCCCGGCATCCTCGTCGTGACGTGCGGTGCGTTGGCCTGGCTGCATGAGTACGCCCGGGAGCGCGCCGCGGTGGCCGGCATGGTCGGCGTTGGCGTGGTCACCGTGGCCGAGCGTCCCACTCGCGTGCTGCTCAGCATGGCGGCGTTCGCGCTCGGTGGCGCCGCCTGGTACATCAACCCACATCTGACCCCGGGCACGGTCACCGTGGTGCTCGCCGTCTGGGTGCTCCTCGGTGTGCTCGGCGGGGCGCGGCTGCTCGCCGCCATCCGTACCCGCCTCACTTGACCCTATGCAGCCGTCGCGATGCGGCGAGCGAGCGCGAGATAGCTATCGAGAGCGCCGGGTAGACCGTCAAGGTGCACGATCGTGCCGCTGGCGTGCTCCGTGAGGTCGACGACCACAGCGACCGCAGGTGCGTCCTCGTCGCCAGCGGCTA
>JBLNGJ010000646.1:0-3290 GCA_050264675.1 Micromonosporaceae bacterium | reverse complement strand
AGAGTTCGGCGGAAGCGTCACACAGTACCTCCGCCGGTATGGCGAGGCGATGCTCGCCGATATCGGCCGGTACTTCCGGTTCACCGTGGCGGACTCGGACAGCGTGCGGCGGGCGTTCGTGTACTGGCTGCAGAACACGCTCGGCATGCCGCTGAGCCTGTCCGGCCCGGAGCTTCGGAAGTTCTGCGCGAGGCACGGCGTCACCGAGTCGGACGTGATCGCGGCGGCCGACGAGATCGGGCTCAACGTGGCCCTGCTCGACGACCTCGTGCACCTTCACCTGGCCCGGGAGATGGCAGCGTCTCAGGAGGCCGAGGCGGATACCGGACCGGCGGACGTCGCGGGAGACGGCGGCCAGGCGCGGTCGGAAGGGCGGGGGGAGCCGGCTACCGCACTGCGAGGAGCCAGCTGATGCCCACGTTTCTGGACCAGTGGCTGGCGGGCCGGTACCGGACCGGACCTGACCAACCAGATCCGCTCCGGCCTGCGCCACTCGACCAGCGGCTCGCCGCCTGGCGCCACGCGATGAAGGGACCCGCAGTCGGCGCCACGGCTCTGGAACAGCGGCTGGCGCGGTGGCACGCGGCCGGGCGGGACCCCGCGGATCCGCTCCGGCCCACACCGCTGGAACAGCGGCTCGCCAGCTGGCACCAGGCGGCGGGCCCGCCGGCCGGTCGGCTGCTGCCGCCGGCTGGCCCGACGCCAGGGGGTAGCGGCATCCAGCTCGGCGCCGCCGGCCGCACCGGGGCTCCGTTCGACCACCCGAGGCTGGGCTCCACGCAGCTTCGACCGCCGGAACCGGTGCGCGGAGTCCGCCCCTGGCTGAACCCGCCACGCTTCGAGCTGAACGCGTCGCCCCGGCCGTCGCCTGGAAAGATCCACCTGCTGGGGTCACCGGGGCTACGTCCGCCCCAGATAGCGTTCCCGCCATCGGCGGTGCCGGTCCTGGCGAGGGACGCCATGCGCCGCGGCGTCGACGAGGCAGTCGCCGCCCAGGCGGGGTCGACACATTCGCCGCGCCGGCGCCCCAGGCTGCTCGGTCCTGCCGCGGATGCGGCGGGAGCCGCGGTCGCCGCGACCGCCGGCCAGGGCGTACCCGGGTCGGTGACCACGAGCTACGGCCAGTGGGACGAGTGGGGCCGGTACTGGGTCTTCGACCCGTCGACCAGGCGCAGTTGGGTGATGGAGGACGGGAACTGGACCTACCTCGGAGACTCGGCGTTCAAGCTGCGTGAACCGGATAGTCCGGGCCGCCGGGTGATGGCCGACGACCCGTACCTGCGCTGGTCGTGGGGGACTGGCAAGCGGTTGGCTCGCGGCCCGACTCGCGGTCTGGCGGTCACCGGCCGGCTGGCGGCCAGGTACATCGGCCTGCCCGTGATGAAGGTCGCCTCCGCCGTGATGAACGATCCGGGCATCTACGATCGGATGGAGCAGGAGTTCGCCTCCGCGGAGGAGGCCTTCGACCGGGAGGCGCGCGAGGACATCCCGGCACCGGCGCGGGAGGCCGACCGCTTCCGCATCCTCCCCACACCGAGCGCGGCCACCATGAGCGAGCCGATGGAACCGGTGGGTTCAGTCGGGGTGGTGATGAAGGGCACGGTCGAACCGGCGACCATGAACGGCGTCGTCCAGGAGATCGCCGAGGCGTTCGCCGACCGGCTGGCGGAGGTCCAGACGAGGCACCCGAGGTGGTCGCCCGGCAAGGTGTCGACCGAGGCCCACTCGCTGGTGCAGACCGAGGACCTGCCGCGGATCGCCCGGCGCAACGGCATCAAGCCCGGGCAGTTCGAGGTTGAGCCGCTGGCCGGCGCTTCAGGTCCACAAAGCGGTCAGATTCGATACGACGTCGGTGTGAAGGTCGGTCGACGCTGGGCGAAGATCGAGCTGATGTCGTCCGCGTACTCCTCGCGCAGGAAGGTCTGGCAGCTGCAGTCTCACCTCATCGGAGTTGGCGGGGGTACGGCCACGTACGGCCTACGAGGCGACTACTTTCAGGTGCACGTGAAGGAGCGGGAGATTCTCAAGTGGACCCATGAGGATGCCGAGCGCTGGCTGCGTTCGCGGACACCGGCGCCGTTACCGAAGCCGAGCAACTGATACCGTTTGAAGGGCGGCCGGTTCAGGCTACGCTGACGCCCGACGGTGGATCGCCCTGGTTCCGGCCCGCAAGGATGGAGTTCCTGACAGCGGAACTGTCGGAGTCGGATCTTGGTGAGATCGAGCGTCGGGGCGGCGATGGTTGGCCGTGGCGGGCCGGCTGTGGTTGGCGTGGCTGGAGACCCGTGACGGCACGGGCGGTGGCAGCGTTGTGCGCTGCGGCGCCGATTCCGACGCCAGACGAATGTTACAGATCGAACCTGTTAGGAAACGCGCGCGATGGGGAACGCCTTGGGTATGGGTATCGGAGTAGGCATTTTCCTCATCGTGGTCGGCGCGATCATGACCTTCGCGCTTGACGTAAGCGTCGCCGGGCTCGACTTGGACGTGGTCGGCTGGATTCTCATGCTCGCCGGCGTGGCCGGGCTGATCTTCTTCTTCTACTTCTGGAACCGACAGCGCGCCGCTCGCGTCGTGGTTACCGAAGGCCGTAGTCACGACGACGCAGGCCAGCCGCCGGCGTGACCTCCTTCGCCGTCGGACTGATAGCAGGCCGGCGCCCGCCACGCCGCCAGGAGAAGCCGCGCGGATCATGACCATGTGGGGCAACCAGGCGATGTCGGGCCCGAGCGTCGTGCCTGACGAAGGTCTGGACGCTGACGGTTCGGTCGGTGACCGCCTCGACGCGGACATCGATGGCGCGCCGACCGTGTCGGTGGACGGTCGCCGATCGTGTCCGCCGGCTGGTGGTCATCTCCTGGACTGGCTGCGGCACCCGCACCGGGCGAGTGGTGTCCGCTTCTTGAGCGATCCGACAATCGTCGGCACCGCGTAGGAGGTACGCGCCATCTGCCGGGGCCGGGACATGACCGCAGGTAGGCGTCGGCGTTGGTGCCGGGCAGGTCGCCGGAAACGACCGTGAGGTGTGACGAGACAAGTCGTACAGAATAGGATTCCATAACGCTATAAATAGGGACGGTTTTTGATGAATTCAAAGATTTATTTGAAAATGGCCCAAATAACACCGCGCTATGTACGGCGGTGGGCCATTGTTAGCACATGACACAGACGATCCATAGAAGCGATCACGAACTGCAGACTAACGTCACCGACGAATTGTCCTACAACCCCAGCATCGACGCCGCCCACGTGGACGTATCGGCTAAGGACGGCGTGGTGACCCTGTCCGG